>CAXTUQ010000167.1:728-10374 GCA_964247405.1 uncultured Acetobacteraceae bacterium | reverse complement strand
GCCTTCTAAGCCCGCCCCGCACCATCGGCCCGGGGCGGCAGTCCATCAATGCGGCAGCGACGCTACAGGCTGGGCCACCGGCGGCACCACAGCCTCTGCCGGCTCTTCCCACTCGATCGCCTCGGGCTTCCGAGCCAACGCCTGCGCGATCACCTCGTCCACGTGCGCGACGGGGTGAATCTTCAGGTGCTTCTTCACGCTTTCCGGAATGTCCGCCAGATCCTTCTCGTTCTCTTTCGGGATGAACACGGTGGTGATCCCGGCCCGCAGCGCCGCCAGCAGCTTCTCCTTCAAGCCGCCGATCGGCAGCACCCGGCCGCGCAGCGTGATCTCCCCGGTCATCGCCACGTCACGGCGCACCGGGATGCCGGTCATGATGCTGACGATGCTGGTAGCCATGGCAACGCCGGCCGACGGCCCATCCTTCGGCGTGGCGCCCTCCGGCACGTGGACGTGGATGTCCCGCTTCTCGAAGATCGTCGGCTTGATGCCGAAGCTGATGCTGCGGCTGCGGACATAGCTGAGCGCCGCCGACACGCTCTCCTGCATCACGTCGCCCAGCTTGCCCGTGTGCTTCACGGCCCCCTTGCCCGGCAGCATCACGCTCTCGATGGTCAGGATCTCGCCGCCAACCTCCGTCCAGGCCAGGCCGGTCACGACGCCGACCATGTCCTCGTCTTCGGTCTCGCCATAGCGGAAACGCCGCACCCCGGCGTACTTGTCGAGGTTCTTGCGCGTGATGGCGATGCGCTTCACCTTTTTGGTGACGATCTCCTTCACCGCCTTGCGGGCCACGTTGGCGATCTCGCGCTCCAAGCTGCGCACCCCAGCCTCGCGCGTATAGTAGCGCACCAGGTCGCGGATCGCGTCCTCGCTCAGAGTCCACTCCTCGGGCTTCAACCCGTTGGCCTCGGCCTGTTTGGCGACCAGGTGCCGCTTAGCGATCTCGACCTTCTCATCCTCCGTGTAGCCGGCGATGCGGATGATCTCCATGCGGTCCAGCAGCGGCTGCGGCATCTTGAGGCTGTTGGCCGTGGTGACGAACATCACGTCCGACAGGTCGTAATCGACCTCAAGGTAATGGTCGGCGAACGTCGCGTTCTGTTCGGGGTCCAAGACCTCCAGCAGCGCCGAAGACGGGTCGCCGCGCCAATCCGCGCCGAGCTTGTCGATCTCGTCCAACAGGAACAGCGGGTTGCTGGTCTTGGCCTTCTTCATCCCCTGCACGACCTTGCCGGGCATGGAGCCGATATAGGTCCGGCGGTGGCCGCGCACCTCCGCCTCGTCCCGCACGCCGCCCAGCGACATGCGGACGAAGTTGCGCGCGGTCGCCTTGGCGATGCTCTTGCCCAAGGACGTCTTGCCGACGCCGGGCGGCCCCACGAGGCACAGGATCGGCCCGCGGATCTTCGGGCTGCGCGACTGCACCGCGAGGTACTCGAGGATGCGCTCCTTGACCTTGTCCAGCCCGTAATGGTCGGCGTCCAGGATGCGCTCGGCTTCCAGCACGTCATTGCTGACCTTGCTGCGCTTCTTCCACGGGATCGACAGCATCCAATCCAGGTAGTTGCGCACCACCGTAGCCTCGGCACTCATCGGACTCATGGTGCGAAGCTTCTTCAGCTCGCCCATTGCCTTTTCGCGGGCTTCCTTGGTGAACTTGGTCTTCTTGATGCGGTCCTCGAGTTCGGCCGTCTCGTCCTTCCCGTCCTCGCCTTCTCCAAGCTCCTTCTGGATGGCCTTGAGCTGCTCGTTCAAGTAGTACTCACGCTGGGTCTTCTCCATCTGCCGCTTGACGCGGTTGCGGATGCGCTTCTCCACCTGGAGCACGCCGATCTCGCTCTCCATATGGGCGAACACCCGCTCCAGCCGCTCGCCCACCCGCGCCGCCTCAAGCAGTTCCTGCTTCTCAGCAATCTTGAGGTTGAGATGCGAAGAGATGGTGTCGGCGAGCCGGCTCGGCTCCTCGATCTGGTTCAGCGAAACCAGGACCTCGGGGGCGATCTTCTTGTTCAGCTTGATATACTGCTCAAACTGGCCGACCACGGTGCGGCCGAGCGCGTCCAGTTCCTTGGCTTCCCCTTCCTCGTCGGGCATCGCCTCGGTGAACGCCTCGAAGTACGAGTCTGTCTCCTTGAACCCGGTGATGCGGGCGCGTCGCCCGCCCTCGACCAGCACTTTCACCGTGCCGTCCGGCAATTTCAATAGTTGGAGGATTGTGGATACCGTGCCGACGCGGTAAATGTCGCTGGGTTCGGGGTCATCCTGCGACGCGTTCTTCTGGGCGACCAGCAGGATCTGCTTGTCTTCCTTCATCACCGCTTCCAGGGCGCGCACCGACTTCTCGCGGCCGACGAACAGCGGCACGATCATGTGCGGAAACACGACGATGTCCCGCAGTGGCAGCACCGCCATCGCTTCCGCGGACATGTCCCGGCTTGCGGCCGGATCGGCCGCCGGCTTCTCGGCGCCTTGACGGGACCTGGGGGCTGGTCGCGCCTTCTCAGGTCGATCGGACTCAGACATGGGACCTCCTATTGGACAGTCGGGCGCTGTTGCGCCCGTCTTGGCACGCAGAGCCGCCTCGATAAGAAATCTTCTTCAAGGCAAGCGGTACGACCGCCTGCATATTGGCAACCGGACCCCGGCCGCCAACGGAACGAAAAGGAATAAAGCGTCAGGCGCCTTCGGCCCGTTCCTTGCCGTAGGTGTACAACGGGGCAGACCGGCTCTCCGCCACTTCCCGGTTGACCGTCACCTCTTCCACGCCGTCCAGGCCCGGCAAGTCAAACATCGTGCTCAGCAGGATCGCCTCCATAATCGAACGCAGGCCGCGGGCGCCGGTCTTGCGGGCGATGGCGCGGGTCGCGACGGATCGTAGCGCGTCCTCGGTGAAGGAAAGCTTAATGCCCTCCATCTCGAACAGCCGGGCATACTGCTTGGACAGGGCGTTCTTCGGCTTGGTGAGGATCTCCATCAGGGCGGCCTCGTCCAGGTCCTCAAGCGTCGCCACGACCGGCAAACGCCCGATGAACTCAGGGATCAGCCCGAACTTCAACAGATCCTCCGGCTCCACCTCACGCAGGATCGCCCCGGTGCGGCGCTCGTCGGGCGCGCGGACCTCGGCGCCGTAGCCGATTCCCGACCCTTTGCCGCGAGCGCCGATGATCTTCTCCAAACCGGAGAAGGCGCCACCGCAGATGAATAGGATGTTGGTCGTGTCAACCTGCAGGAACTCCTGTTGCGGATGCTTGCGCCCGCCTTGCGGCGGCACGGAGGCGACGGTGCCCTCCATGATCTTCAACAAGGCCTGCTGCACACCTTCCCCGCTCACGTCGCGGGTGATGCTCGGGTTGTCCGACTTGCGGCTGATCTTGTCGACCTCGTCGATGTAGACGATGCCGCGCTGCGCCCGCTCCACGTTGTAGTCCGCGGCCTGCAGCAGCTTGAGGATGATGTTCTCGACATCCTCGCCCACATACC
This sequence comes from uncultured Acetobacteraceae bacterium, assembly GCA_964247405.1. Classification (GTDB taxonomy): domain Bacteria; phylum Pseudomonadota; class Alphaproteobacteria; order Acetobacterales; family Acetobacteraceae; genus CAHJXG01. The sequence continues at coordinate 6,891 of CAXTUQ010000167.1, read as the reverse complement.
CCGCCTCGGTCAGCGTGGTCGCGTCCGCCATGGTGAACGGCACATCGAGGATGCGGGCCAGCGTTTGGGCCAGCAGAGTCTTGCCCGATCCCGTCGGGCCGACCAGCATGATGTTGCTCTTGGCGATCTCGACGTCGTTGTTCTTGGCGCCATGCGCCAGGCGCTTGTAATGGTTGTGGACGGCGACGCTCAGCACCTTCTTGGCATGGCTCTGGCCGATGACGTAGTCATCGAGGACTTTGCAGATCTCCTTCGGCGTCGGCACGCCGTCGCGCGACTTGACGAGGTGCGTCTTGTGCTCCTCGCGGATGATGTCCATGCAAAGTTCCACGCACTCGTCGCAGATGAACACCGTCGGACCCGCGATCAGCTTGCGGACCTCATGCTGGGACTTGCCGCAGAATGAGCAGTAAAGGGTATTCTTCGAATCGCCGGACTTGCTCATGGACACTCCTGCCCCGCCGTCCGCAGGGACAAACCTAGAAAGATTAGGCCCGGCTGCGCCCGACGGACAAGGCGGAACCATACCCAGGCCGACCGGCCGCGCCGGGCACGACCGGGATAGCGGATCGCCGATGCACGATCAACGATCACTTGACAGTTGCCCTATGTGTGACGCAGCCGCCGCGTTTGCAACGGCCTAGTACCACAGGCTCAGGGCTTCACGGGATCGACCGGGGCCGGGCGGTTCTCCACGACCTGATCGACGAGGCCGTAATCGCGGGCTTCCTCCGCCGACATGTAGCTGTCGCGCTCCAGCTTGCCCTCAATGGACTCAAGCGTCTGGCCGGTGTGGCGCACGTAGATCTCGTTCAAGCGCTTGCGCAGCGTCAGGATTTCGCGGGCCTGGATCTCGATATCCGCCGCCTGTCCCTGCGCGCCGCCGCTTGGCTGGTGCACCATGACGCGGGAGTTCGGCGTGGCATACCGCTTGCCCTTGGCGCCGGCGCAGAGCAGCAGGCTGCCCATGCTCGCCGCCTGGCCGATGCACAGCGTGCTGACCGGGCTGCGGATGTACTGCATGGTGTCGTAGATCGCGAGGCCCGCCGACACGACGCCGCCGGGGCTGTTGATGTAGACGCTGATGTCCTTGCTGGGATTGTCGCTCTCCAGAAAGAGCAACTGCGCGCACATCACCGCGGCCACCTGGTCGAACACCGGGCCGGTCAGGAAAATGATGCGCTCCTTGAGCAGGCGCGAATAGATGTCGAACGCGCGCTCGCCTCGGGCGGTCTGCTCGACCACCATCGGGACCAGCGAGCTGTTGTAGATCTCGACCGGATCGCGATCCCTCATTCTATCCATACCCCCTCTTGCCGCCGCTGCGAATGGTTGGCAGCCCATGCCCTACATGGTCCATGAATCCGCCGGTTCCAGCCGGCCCCGGCCAGTTGCCGGGGTGCTGCGCTATGCCGCCGGGCCGGACTCCCCGGACTGTGACTCTGCCGACTGAGCCTCCACCATCTCAGATGCCGCCGGCTCAGGCTCCGCCGCCAGTTCCTCCGGCGTCACGGTCTTGTCCTCGACCTTGGCCAGATCGAGGATGTAGTCCACCACCTTGTCCTCGAAGATCGGGCCGCGCAGGGCGTCCGCCGCCTGCGGGTTCTTGCGGAAAAACTCCATCACCTGGGCTTCCTGCCCCTGGTAGCGGCCAGCCTCCGTCCGCATGGCCCGCAGCAGCTCGTCCTGGCCGACCTGCACGCCGTTGGCCCGGCCGATCTCGGACAGCAGCAGGCCCAGCCGCACCCGGCGCTCCGCGATGGCGCGGTACTCGGCCTTCAGCGTCGCCTCGTCCTTGTTCTTGTCCTCGTCGTCGCCCTTGCCCTGCTTGAGGTCGCTCTCGACCCGCTGCCAGATGGAAGCGAACTCGCCCTCCACCATGCTGTCGGGCACCATGAAGCTGGCGCCCTTCGCCAGGCTGTCCAGCAGGTCGCGCTTGATCCGCATCCGGCTCACCTGGTCGTACTCGCGCTGCATCTGCGTGGCGATCAGCTTCCGCAAGTCCTCCAGGTTCTCGAACCCGAGCTTTTCCGCCAGGGCGTCGTCGATCACCAAGGGCTTCGCCTGCTGCAAGGCGCCGGCCTTCAGGTCGAAGGTGGCGTGCTTCCCGGCCAACTCCTTGTTGCCGTAATCTTCCGGGAACGTCACCGCGATCTGACGCTCCTCGCCCGGCCGCATCCCTTCCATGCCTTCGGAGAACCCGGGGATGAAGCCGCTGCCGCCCAGCTCAACCGGCATCGCGGTGCCGGTGCCGCCCGGGAACGTCTCGCCGTCCACCTTGCCGACGTAGTCCACCGTCAGCGTGTCGCCGGTGCGCGCGCCCCGGTCCTCCGTGACCGGCTCCATCTCGCGCTGGCGGGACGCGATCTCGTTCAGGGCCTTGTCGATGGACTCGGGCGTCGGCTCGGCGCGCAGCCGGGTCAGCGCGATGGCGCCGAAGTCCGGCATCGGCACCTCCGGCAGCAGCTCGACCTCGACGTTGAACGCCAAGTCCTGCTTGTCACCCGGCGAGGTCACATCGACCTTCGGCTGCGTGGCCGGGCGCAGCCCGCGGTCGGACAAGACCTGCTGCGTCGCGGAGTTGACGCTTTCCTCCAGCACCTCCGAGTTGATGGCGGAGCCGTAGCGTTGGCGCACGACGGTCAACGGCACCTTGCCGGGGCGGAAGCCCGGCAAGCGCACGGTCTTGCCGACCTCGGCCAGCTTCGCCGTGCGCTTGCTCTCCATATCGGCCATCGGCACGACCACGGCGTAGCCGCGCTTCAAGCCTTCGGAGAGCGTTTCAGTCACCTGCATCTGAACCCGGTCCTTTTAACCCTAATCGCCCACATGGTCCGTGCGGTGGTGCGGGCGGAGGGACTTGAACCCCCACGGCTTGCGCCACCAGATCCTAAGTCTGGCGTGTCTACCATTTCACCACGCCCGCATGCGGACATCAGGCGGCGCGTGTAGCGCACCCGGTGGTGCGGGACAAGGCGGCGGGACCGAGGCTCAGCCGAGCAGCGCCGTTAGGCAAGCAAGGCCTGGGCGCAGGCGTCCAGGATCGCGTCGGCGTCCAGCCCATACTCGCGGTAAAGGTCCGGCAGGTCGCCGCTTTGGCCGAAATGGTCCGGACCCAGCGGCACCACGCGGTGGCCGAGCACCCCACCCAGCCAGGAATGCGCGGCCGGATGACCGTCCAGCACCGTCACCAGCGTCGCGCCGCGGGACAGCGGCGCCAGGATTCGCTCGATATGCGCCTCCGCGGGCTGGCCGGTGCGCCGGGCGCGGGCCGCGTCGAGCCAGCCGGCGTGCAGGCGGTCCGGGCTGATGATCGCCAGCAGCCCGGCGCCGGGCACCTCTTCCCGCAGCTCGGCGAACGCGGCCTCCGCTTCCGGCGCCACAGGACCTTGATAAGCGAGCGCGATGCGCGCGCCCGGCTCCGGCGCCACGACCCAGTGCGCGCCGGCGATCACCGCGGCGGGATCGAGACCGCGGGCGGGCTGCTCCAACTGCCGGGTGGACAGCCGCAGCCACACGGCCGAGCCGTCCGGCGCCTGCATGTGCGCGAGCGCAAAGCGCAGGAGGATGGCAAGCTCGTCCACATGCGCCGGCTCGAAGGAGGCGAGCCGGTCGGCCGCCATGCCGATCAGCGGCGTGTTGATGCTCTGGTGCTGCCCGCCTTCCGGCGCCAGCGTGATGCCGGACGGCGTGCTGACCAGCAGGAAACGCGCGTCCTGGTAGCAAGCGTAGATCAGCGCATCGAGGCCTCGGTTGACGAAGGGATCGTACACCGTGCCGATGGGTAGCAGCCGCGCGCCCGTCAGGCTGTGCTGCAGCCCGGCCGCCGCCAGCAGGAGAAACAGGTTCTGCTCGGCGATGCCCAGCTCGATGTGCTGCCCGGTCGGCGCCATGCCCCAGCGCTGCGCGCTGGCGAGCTTCGCATCGCGGAACACGTCGTTGCGGGTGTGCCGGTCGAACACCCCGCGGCGATTCACCCACGGGCCGAGGTTGGTCGAAACGGTGACGTCCGGGCTGGTGGTCACGATGTGCCGGGCCAACTCGGCGAACTCGCCCTGCGGCCGGCCGATCTCCGCCAGGATGTCGCCGAACCCCGACTGCGTGCTGGCCCGGCGTCCCGGCCCGCCCGACACCGGCAGCGCCGCCGGCACCGCGACAACGGGCGTGGACAGGCGGCGCCCGGCCGGCGTCAGCGCCTGGGCGAACGGCGCGGCGTCGATCACGGCGCGAAGTTCCGCGGGCGACAGGTCCAGGCCCTCCGCCACGTCCCATTCATGGCCGGGCCGGATGCGCATGGCCTGCTGGAAGAACGCCATCTGGTCGCGGGACATCAGGCCCGAATGGTTGTCCTTGTGCCCGGCGAACGGCAGGCCCATGCCCTTGATCGTGTAGGCGATGAAGCATGTCGGCTGGTCGCCCAAGGCGTCCGCCAGGCGGAACTGCTCGATCAGCGTGTCCACGTCGTGGCCGCCCAGGTTGGTCATCAGCTCGGCCAGCTCGTCGTCCGACATGGGATCGAGGATGGCGCGCACGCCGGGTTCGCGCCCAAGCTCCGCCAGCAGCGCCTGCCGCCAGGCCGCACCGCCCTGGAAGGTGAGCGCGGAATAAAGGCTGTTGGGGCAATCGTCGATCCAGCGGCGCAGCGCCTCGCCGCCTTCCCGGGCGAAGGCGGCCTGCAGCAGGCGGCCATACTTCAGGGTAACGACGTTCCAGCCCATGTCGCGGAACAGGCCCTCGATCCGGCCGAACAGCCGGTCGGGCACCACGCTGTCGAGGCTTTGCCGGTTGTAGTCGATCACCCACCAGACGTTGCGGACGTCGTGCTTCCAGCCCTCCAGCAGCGCCTCGTAGATGTTGCCCTCATCGAGTTCCGCATCGCCCGCAATCGCCACGTGCCGCCCCGGCGGCAGGCCGGCGTCCAGCCCATGCAGCCGCACGTAGTCCTGCATCAAGGACGCGAAGCTGGTCAGCGCCACGCCGAGGCCCACTGACCCGGTGGAGAAGTCGACTTCCGGCCCGTCCTTGGTGCGGCTCGGGTAGCTCTGGATGCCGCCCATCTGGCGCAGCGTGGACAGCCGCTCCGGCCGCTCGCGGCCCAGCAAGAGGTTGATGGCGTGGAACACCGGGCCGGCATGCGGCTTCACGGCAACGCGGTCCTGCGGGCGCAGCACCTCGAAGTACAGCGCCGTGAGAATGCTGATGCAGGAGGCACAGCTCGCCTGGTGCCCGCCGACCTTGAGGCCGTCGCGGTTCGGGCGGACGTGGTTGGCGTGGTGCACCATCCAGGCCGACAGCCACAGCAGCTTCTTCTCGATCGCCCGCAGCCCGGCGATGCGCGGGGATGCTTCCCGGACGATGGGGTTCGGCGCGTTCATTGCCAGCCTCGCGCCATCCGCCGGACCGCGGTGCTGGCGTTGCGCTTGCCATCGCCGGCGTAATCCTCGTGGTACTCCTCGATCTTCCCAGGGTCGTACAGGTAGTTCACCATCAGCGTCGCGCTTTCCCGCACGCCCTTGCCGCCGGTGTCGGCGCCCACCATGATCCGCTCCACCCGGGCGCCGTTCGACAGATGGAAATGCGCCACCGGATCGAGCGCCCGGCTGCCGCGGGCTTCCACCATCAGGTAACGGGCGGCCAGGCGGGTCAGCACCGGCTCGGCCGCCTTTTGCAGGGCCGGGTCGCGGAACCAGCTCCGATGCTTGAGGATGGCGTCGAGCGCCTGCGGCCCGGTCATGCTGATTGGGACGCCCTCGGGCGCCAGGGCGGACGCGCCGCCCGGCGCTCAGCAGCGCCGGGTCGCCCTCGGCCAGCTTGGCGCCGAGCCACTTGCCGAAGCCGGGGATGGGCGACAGGGTCGCGAAAGTCTTAAGGTTGCGGAACTCGGCCCCCAGCAGCTCGACGACGCGCTTGATGAGGAAGTTGCCGAAGCTGATGCCCGCCAGGCCGCGCTGGCAGTTGCTGATGGAATAGAAGATCGCCGTGTCGGCGTCCTTCGGGTCGAGCAGCGGCGCCTTCTTGTCCAGCAGGCGCTGCACGCTGTCCGCCAGGCCGCGCACCAGCGCCACTTCCACGAAGATCAGCGGCTCGTTCGGCATCCGGTGGTGGAACAGCGCGTAGCAGCGGCGGTCGCTGTCGAGCCGGTTCTTGAGGTCGCTCCAAGACC
>CAXTUQ010000167.1:0-718 GCA_964247405.1 uncultured Acetobacteraceae bacterium | reverse complement strand
CCTCGTAGCCCACCAGCCGCTCCAGCAGCACGGCCGGGCTGTTCCAGTCGATGCGCTGCAACTCCAGGAAGCCCACGTCGAACCAACTGGCCAGGAGGCCGCGCATGTCGCTTTCCAGCGCCGCCAGATGCGGGTCGGCGCGGGTCAGCTCCAGCAGCGTGGCGCGCAGGTCCACGAGGAACTTCATGCCGTCCGGTATCGTGGTGAACTGCGTGAGCAGGCGGACCCGCGGCGGCTCCAGCGCGCGGCGCAGCCGGACCTTGGCGGTCGCGCGCTCGGCATCGTCGGTGGCGGCCTTCACCGCCTCGTAGGCCCGCGACACCGCTTCCGGGTCGCTGTCGAAGGAAGCGAGGTCGCGCAGGAAGCCTTTGCGCCCTTCGGCGTCCAGGGTCAGGTAGGCCTGGGCCAGCTTCGCCGCGCGGTTGCGGGCGCTGACCTCGCCGCCGCGGGCGTTGAGGCAGGCGCGCATCTGGCTGAGGATGCCCTGGTCCTCGTCGGTGGACACGCGGTCAGCCATGTCGCGCCAAACGGTCGTGATCCGGCGGATCGCGCGGTCGAACAGGCCGGTCGGCGCGGTGATGTCACTCATCGGTCGGCTCCCTACAGCCCGACGTTAGCACGGCGGCCCCTACGTGCCATAGAGTACGGGCGTCACGGCGCGGCAGTCTCCGCGACGGCCTCGGCGACGCGCGGCAGCAGGTCCTCGGCGATCAGGCCG
>CAXTUQ010000166.1:0-10375 GCA_964247405.1 uncultured Acetobacteraceae bacterium | reverse complement strand
GTCGCGGGCGGCGTGGACGCGGCGGTGGCGACGCTCGCCGCCGGGGCGACCCGGCAGGGCCAGCACGTCGCGATGATCGGCACCAGCATGTGCTGGGGCAGCATCGCCAAGACCGCCGACGCGCGGCACGGCCTGATCGCCATGCCGCACGTGTTCAACGGGCTGCAGGACCTTTACGTGTTCGGCGGCGCGATCACCGCGGGCGCGTCGGTGTCGTGGTTCCAGGAGCAGCTCGGCGCGGCGCTGCCGCTGTCCACGCTCGACACAGAGGCGGCCGGTGTCGGCGCCGGGGCGGACGGGGTGGTGTTCCTGCCCTACCTCATGGGGGAGCGCAGCCCGGTGTGGGACGGCAAGGCCAGCGGCGCCTTCGTCGGCCTCAGCCTGTATCACACCCGCGCCCACCTGTACCGCGCGGTGCTGGAGGGCGTGACCTACGCGCTCCGCCACAACATCGAGGCCGGGCGGCGCAACCTGCAGGCGCTTGCCGACACGCTGATCGTCGTGGGCGGCGCCGCGCATTCCGACCTGTGGATGCAGGTCGCCGCCGACATCACCGGCTACCCCGTCCAGACCATTGCGGAGAACGTGGAGGCGCCGTTGGGCGCGGCCCTGCTCGCCGGCCTCGGCACCGGCCTGGTCACGCCCGAGCAGGCCGCCGGCGGCTGGGTCACGCTGGTCCCGCGCGCCCAGCCGAACCCGGCGACGAAGGAAACCTACGACCGCCTGTTCGGCCTCTACACCGGCCTTTACCCGGCGTTGAAGGACACCATGCACCGGCTGCGGGGCTAGGCTCCATGGACGACCCGCGTCAGTTCCTCGGCCGCCGCGCGTTGGTGACCGGGGCGGGCAAGGGCATCGGCCGGGCGGTCGCCACCATGCTGGCGGCGCGGGGCGCGGAGGTGGTGGCACTCGGGCGCACGGCCGCGGACCTCGACAGCCTGGCGGCCGCCATCGGCTGCCGCACGATCCTGGCCGACGTGGCCGACGCCGAGCAGGCCGCCGCCGCCGTTGCCGCGGCGCTGCCGCTGGACCTCCTGGTCAACAACGCTGGCATCTCGATCCTGGAGCCGGCGCTGGACGCGACACAAGCCGCGTTCGACGCCGTGCTGCGGGTCAACGCCTGGGCGCCGCTGCGGCTGGCCCAAGTGGTTGCGGCCGACCTGATCGCACGCGGGCGCCCGGGCGCGGTGGTCAACGTGTCGAGCACGGCGGCGTCGCGCGGCCTCGCCCTGCACGCGGCCTACTGCGCGTCCAAAGCGGGCCTCGACGCGTTGACCCGGGTGCTGGCGATTGAACTCGGCCCGCATGGCATCCGGGTGAACAGCGTCAACCCGACGGTGACGCTGACCCCTATGGCGCAGCGCGCCTGGTCGGATCCGGCCCGCTCCGCGCCGATGCTGGCCCGCATCCCGCTTGGCCGTTTCGTCGAGCCGGAGGAGGTGGCGCGGACCGTCTGCTTCCTGCTGAGCGATGACGCCGCGATGGTCAACGGCGCGTGCCTGCCGGTCGATGGCGGCTTTTCGACCCAATGACCTGACCGGCGCCGGCCGCCTCGACGGTCGCAGCGATACGTGGCGATGGCGCCGACCAGCGGATAGGCCGCGCCGCCCTGCCGTACCGCCACGGACATGAGGCAGAGCAGGGTGGGCAAGCAGCACGGCGGGACGCCGCGCCTTGCTAGGCGTCTTTGCCATCCTCGCTTTCCACGTCTCCCCGGGACCGATCCGCCGCTCAATGCACCGCCGCGCGCAGGCTCCCCTTGGCATACAGCTCGCTCATCCGGTCGAGCGGCACCGGCTTGATGCGGCCCGCGTGCCCGGCGCAGCCGAACGCCTCGAACCGCTCCTTGCACAGTTGCTTCGTCGCGGTCAGCGCGGCGGCGAAGAACTTGCGCGGGTCGAACTCGTCGGGCTTCTGCGCCATCAGCCGGCGCATCGCCCCGGTCATCGCCAGGCGGATGTCGGTGTCGATGTTCACCTTGCGCACGCCGTGCCGGATGCCCTCCTGGATTTCCGCCACCGGCACGCCGTAGGTTTCCTTGATCTGGCCGCCGTGCTCGCGGATCACATCGAGCCACTCCTGCGGCACGGAGGACGAGCCGTGCATCACCAGGTGCGTGTCCGGGATGCGGGCGTGGATTTCCTTGATGCGCCCGATGGCCAGGATGTCCCCGGTCGGCTTGCGCGAGAACTTGTAGGCGCCGTGGCTGGTACCGATGGCGATGGCCAGCGCGTCCACCCCGGTGTCCCGCACGAACTCTGCTGCCTGCTCCGGATCAGTCAGCAGTTGGTCGTGCGACATCTTGCCCTCGGCGCCGGACCCGTCCTCCTCGCCCGCCTCCCCCGTTTCGAGCGACCCGAGCACGCCCAGCTCGCCCTCCACCGACACGCCGACCGCATGCGCCATCTCCACCACGCGCTGCGTGGTCATGACGTTGTAGGCGTAGTCGGCGGGCGTCTTCATGTCCTCCTTGAGCGAGCCGTCCATCATCACGCTGGTGAAGCCGGAGCGGATGGAGCGCTGGCACACCGCCGGGCTGCCGCCGTGGTCCTGGTGCATGACGACCGGGATGTGCGGCCAGGTCTCGACCGCGGCCTCGACCAGGTGGCGCAGGAACGGCTCGCCCGCGTATTTCCGGGCGCCGGCCGAGCCTTGCAGGATCACCGGGCTGTCGCACTCATGCGCCGCCTGCATGATGGCCTGGATCTGCTCCATGTTGTTCACGTTGAACGCGGGGATGCCGTACTCATGCTCCGCCGCGTGGTCCAGCAACTGCCGCATCGAAACGAGTGCCACGCTTTCTCTCCCTGTTGTTGCGATGTTACAGCCGCTTTTTGCGGTCCATGAGCTGCAGGATCATCGGCGTGAAAATCAGCTGCATCGCAAGCGGCATCTTGCCGCCGGGGCAGACGATGGTGTTGGCGCGCGACATGAAGCTGTCGTGCAGCATCGACAGCAAGTATGGCATGTCTATGCCCTTGGGATTGCGGAAGCGGATCACCAACATGCTCTCGTCGGCGTTCGGCACGTCGCGGGCGATGAACGGGTTGGAGGTATCGACCGTCGGCACGCGCTGGAAGTTCACGTGGGTTTCCGAGAACTGCGGGCAGATGTAGTTCACGTAGTCCGGCATCCGGCGCAGGATCGTGTCAACCACCGCCTCGTGCGAGTAGCCGCGCGCCTTCTTGTCGCGGTGCAGCTTCTGGATCCACTCGACGTTGATGATCGGCACCACGCCGATCAGCAGGTCCGCGTGCCGGGCGATGTTCACCTCGGGCGTCACGACGCCGCCGTGCAGCCCCTCGTAGAACAGCAGATCGGTGCCGGGCGCAATGTCCTCCCAGGGCGTAAAGGTGCCCGGCGCCTGGCCGAAGGGTGCTGCCTCCTCGTCGTTGTGCAGGTACTTGCGCGCCCGGCCGGAGCCGGCTTCGCCGTAGCTGCGGAACAGGGCTTCCAGCTCGGGAAACAGGTTGGCTTCCGGGCCGAAATGGCTGAGGTTCTGGCCCTTGGCCACCGCGTCCGCCAGCAGTTCCCGCATCGCCAGGCGGTCGTAGCGGTGGAAGGAATCACCCTCGACGATGGCGGCGCGCACGCCCTCGCGCCGGAAGATCTGCTCGAAGGTGGTGGTGACGGTCGTGGTGCCGGCGCCCGAGGATCCCGTGATGGCGACGACCGGATGCTTCTGCGACATGGATGTCTCCGGTCACGCCGTGCGGAACAGGCTGCGGGCGTTGAACAGCGGCGTCTTGAACGGCGTGTCCTCGCCCGCGTCGTACTCGGCGTGGTAGCGCACCAGCCGCTCGACCTCCTCGCGTGAGCCGAGGATCACCGGCACGCGCTGATGGATCGCGTCGGGCGCCACCTCCAGGATGCGCCCGCGCCCGGTGGATGCGGCGCCGCCGGCCTGCTCGACGATCATCGCCATCGGGTTCGCCTCGTACATCAGGCGCAGCCGGCCCGGCTTGCTCGGGTCCTTGGTGTCGCGCGGATACATGAACAGCCCGCCGCGCACCAGGATGCGATGCACCTCCGCGACCATTGACGCGATCCAGCGCATGTTGAAATCGACCCCGCGCACGCCGGTCGTGCCCTCCACGCACTCATCGACGTAGCGGCGCACCGGCGGCTCCCAGAACCGCTCGTTCGACACGTTGACCGCGAACTCGTGGCTGTCGGGCGGGATCGCCATGCCGGGGTGGGTCAAGGTGAAGGCGCCGATCTCCGGGTCCAATGTGAAGCCGTGCACCCCGGCGCCGAGCGTCAGCACCAGCATCGCGGTCGGCCCGTAGATCGCGTAGCCCGCCGCGACCTGCGCCGTGCCGGGCTGCAGGAAGTGCTCCAGCGTCGGCTGCGTGACGCCCTCCGGGCAGCGCAGCACGGAGAAGATGGTGCCGACCGGCATGTTCACGTCAATGTTGGAGGAGCCGTCCAGCGGATCGAACACCAGGAGGTAGCGGCCGCGCGGATACACCGCCGGGATGTCGTAGGGCTGCTCCATCTCCTCCGACACCATGCCGGCGAGCTGCCCGCCCCATTCGCAGGTGCCGATCATGATGTTGTTGGCGGTCACGTCGAGCGGCTTCTGCTGCTCGCCCTGCACGTTGACCGCCGTTTGCACGGCCGGCCCCAGCGCGCCGCCGACGGGCGCGATGCTGCCGCGGGAGGTCGCCACGGCGATCAGCTTGCACGCCGTCTGGATGTCGTTCAGCAGCGATGTCAGCTCCGGCTCCGGCGACCCGGCCCGGCGCTGGTCCTCGATGATGAACTTCGACAACGTCGTGCGGCGGTACGGCATCGCTTGCTCCCCTGAAGCGCAGTCCTCCCAACCTGCTGGCGGGGCTTATTGTTGGGTGAAGACCCGGCTGACCCGGATGTCCTCCGCCGTGATGGTTTCAAGCGCCGCCCGGTCGAGCAGCTCGCCGCGCCCGGCGAACAGCCGGTTGGCCTGGCGCAGCCGCGCCCGGTCGATGCCGTTGCGGATCGACCGCGCGTTGGAGAAGCGCGGCTGCTGCATGCGCAGCGTGATGTACTCCCGCATCACCGCCTGCCCGGCCTCGTCGAACCGGTAGTGCATGGTGGACGCCATCATCTCCGCGATGCGGAACAGCTCGTCGGCGGAGTAGTCGGGGAAATCGATGTGGTGGGCGATGCGCGACGCCATGCCGGGGTTGCTGCGGAAGAACGTGTCCATGCGGTCCTTGTAGCCCGCCAGGATGACAACCAGGTCGTCGCGGTTGTCCTCCATGATCTGCAGCAGGATCTCGATGGCCTCCTGCCCGTAGTCGCGCTCGTTCTCCGGGCGGTACAGGTAGTATGCCTCGTCGATGAACAGCACGCCGCCCATCGCTTTCTTCAGGATCTCCTTGGTCTTCGGCGCAGTGTGGCCGATGTACTGGCCTACCAGGTCGTCGCGCGACACCGTGACCACGTGGTTGCGCCGGATGTACTTGAGGCGGTGCAGCACGTCCGCCATGCGCCGGGCCACCGTGGTCTTGCCGGTGCCGGGGTTGCCGGTGAAGCTCATGTGCAGGGACGGCGCTTCCGCCTGGATGCCCAGGCCGCGCCGGGCGCTTTCGACCAGCAGCAGCGCCGCGATCTCGCGGATGCGCGTCTTGACCGGCAGCAGGCCAACGAGGTCGGCTTCCAATTGGTCGATGGTTTCGCCGATGTTGCTTTCGGCATACAGCTTGCCCAGATCGACCCGGTGGCCGTCCGTTTCCATCGCCACGCTCATGCCGCCCGCTCCCTGTGTCCCACGTCCGACAGCTCGCGCCGCAGCGCCCCCATCACGCCGTGATAGCCGCCGTCCGCGTCGGGTGCCCCGAAGATGGCCGACCCGGCGACGAAGGTGTCCGCCCCGGCCTCCGCAATGGCCTGGATGTTTGAAACCTTCACGCCGCCATCCACTTCCAGCAGGATCGGCTGCCCGCCGGAGGCCTGGTGGGCGTCGATCCGCTCGCGCACCGCGGCGATCTTCGCCAGCGCGTGCGGGATGAAGCTTTGCCCGCCGAAGCCGGGGTTGACCCCCATGATGAGGATCAGGTCCAGCCGGTCCATCACATGGTCCAGGTGTTCGAGCGGCGTCGCCGGGTTGAGCGATAGGCCTGCCTGGCAGCCGTGCTCATGGATCAGCGACAGGGTGCGGTCCACGTGCTGCGACGCTTCCGGGTGGATGGTGATGATGGCCGCGCCCGCCTTGGCGAACATCACGGCCAAGTCGTCCACCGGCGTCGCCATCAGGTGCACGTCGATGGGCAGGGAGGTGTGCGGGCGCAGCGCCTCGCACACCATCGGACCCATCGTGAGGTTCGGCACGTAGTGGTTGTCCATCACGTCGAAATGCACCAAGTCGGCGCCGGCCGCCTCCAGCCGCTCGACCTCTTCGCCCAGACGGGCGAAGTTGGCCGAGAGGATGCTGGGCGCGATCCGGTAGGCGGTCACGGCGCGTCCGCCGGACTGTAGCGGCCGCCCGGCGGGCGGCCGGTGGCGTAGCTCCGCATGGTGTAGTTGATCGTGCGGCCCGGCCCCTCCGACCGGATCAGCTCGAAGCCCGGCTCGGCCGCGGGGCGCTGCACCATGAAGGACATGCGGATCGTCTCGAAGCCTTTGTTGCTGTCGAAGGCGAGCACCTTGACGTAGTCGTTCGGGAACTCCTTGCGGCAGGCGTTCAGCTCCATCATCACGCCCGCCGGGTCTTTCAGGTCGAACATCGGCGTGCCCCACATGGACCAGTAGCAGTTGCGCGGATGCGGGTCGTCGGTGTGCTCCACGGCGATCGACCAGCCGTTGTTCAGCGCGTACTCGATCTGCAGCTTGGTCTCCTCGTCCGTCAGGTCCGGCAGGAAGGAGAACTGCCCTTGGGTGATCTTCATGGATGCTCTCCCGTTCAGGACGCGGTGGGGGTGGGTAGGACATCGACCGAGTCGGTCGAGGCGTAGTTGAAGCTCACGTCCTTCCAGGTATCGAGCGCGGCGCGCAGCGGCTGGCACCAGCGGGCGGCGGCGGTCAGGATCTCCGGCCCTTCGTTCCAGATGTCGCGGCCCTCGTTGCGCGCCTTGACCATGCACTCCAACGCGACCCGGTTGGCGATGGCGCCGGCCTGGATGCCCATGGGATGGCCGATGGTGCCGCCGCCGAACTGCAGCACCACGTCCTCGCCGAGGTAGTGCAGCAACTGGTGCATCTGCCCGGCGTGGATGCCGCCGCTCGCCACCGGCATCATCTTCTTCAAGCTCGCCCAGGGTTGGTCGAAGAAGATGCCGTGCTGCATGTTCTGCGGCACGTAGATCTCGCGGCAGGTGTCGTAAACGCCGCGGATGACGTTCGGGTCGCCCTCCAGCTTGCCGACCACGGTGCCGGCGTGGATATGGTCGACGCCCGCCATCCGCATCCACTTGGCGATCACCCGAAACGAGATGCCGTGGTTCCTCTGCCGGGTGTACGTCCCATGCCCCGCCCGGTGCAGGTGCAGGATCATGTCATTCTTGCGTGCCCACTTCGCCATCGACTGGATGGCGGTGTAGCCGATCACCAGGTCGATCATGACGATGACGCTGCCGAGGTCGCGGGCGAACTCCGCCCGCTCGTACATGTCCTCCATGGTGCCGGCGGTGACGTTGAGATAGGTGCCCTTGACCTCGCCGGTCTCGGCCTGCGCCTTGTTCACGCCCTCCATGCAGTACAGGTAGCGGTCGCGCCAGTGCATGAACGGCTGCGAGTTGATGTTCTCGTCGTCCTTGGTGAAGTCGAGGCCGCCCTTCAGCGCCTCGTACACCACCCGCCCGTAGTTGCGGCCGGACAAGCCGAGCTTCGGCTTCATCGTGGCGCCCAGCAACGGGCGGCCATAAAGGTTCATCCGCTCCCGTTCCGCCACGATGCCGGTCGCCGGCCCCTGGAACGTCTTGAGGTAGTGCGGCGGAATCCGCATGTCCTCCAGCCGCAGCGCCTTCAAGGGCTTGAAGCCGAACACGTTGCCGATGATCGAGGCGGTGAGGTTGGAGATCGACCCTTCCTCGAACAGATCGAGGTCATAGGCGATATAGGCGAAATACTGGTCGGGCGAGCCGGGCACCGGGTCCACGCGGTACGCCTTGGCCCGGTAGTACTCGCTGTCGGTCAGGCGGTCGGTCCACACTACCGTCCAGGTGGCGGTGGAGCTTTCCCCGGCGACGGCGGCGGCGGCCTCCACGGGATCGACGCCATCCTGCGGCGTGATGCGGAACACGGCCAGGATGTCGGTGTCCTTGGGCACGTAGTCCGGTTCCCAGTAGCCCATCTGGCGGTACTTGAGTACGCCGGAGGTGTAACGCTCCTTGAGGTCGGTGATCTTCACGTCGAGCGCTTTGTTCATGACTGCCTCCATCCCGTGTGTTCTTGGCCCGTGCGGCCCAGGGTGCTCCTGTTGACGGGAGATTTGCGGATGGACTTCGCAAGGGAAAGCAAAATATGCTGACGAAACACGTAAGGGATCGCTTGCTTATTCCATGCGCCACGTCACCATCCGCCAGTTGCAGGTGTTCGTTGAGGCGGCGGAGCGGCTGTCCCTGGCGCGCGTGGCGGAGCGTCTGCACCTGACGCCCTCCGCGGTGTCGTTCCAGATCAAGCAGATCGAGGCGCAGACCGGCTTTTCCCTGTTCGAGCGGGTCGGGCGCAAGGTCGCGCTGACCGACGCCGGGACCATGCTGCTGGGCTACGCGCGGCTGGTGCTCCGCTCCTTGCAGGACGCGGACCAGGCGATGACGGATTTGAAGGGGCTGACCGGCGGCCGGGTCCGGCTGGGGCTGGTGTCCACGTCCAAGTACATCGTGCCGCACATGATCGCCCGCTTCCGCACGGCGGTGCCGGGCGTGACGGTGCAGCTTACGGAGGGCAACCGCAGCCGGGTGCTGGCGCTGCTGACCAGCGGCGACATCGACCTTGCGGTGATGGGGCGCCCGCCGGAGGGGGCCGATGTCATCGCCGAGCGATTCGCGCCCCACCCGTCGGTGATCGTAGCACCCGCCGGCCACCGGCTCGGCCGTTTGCCGCGCCTGCCGCCCGCGGCACTGGCGCAGGAACCGTTCGTGGTGCGGGAGGACGGGTCGGGCACCAAGGCGATGACCGACCAGTTTTTCCAAGAGGCCGGGCTTGCGCCGCCCACCGTCATGGTGTCGTCGAGCAACGAGATGATCAAGCAGGCGGTGATCGCCGGGATGGGCCTCGCGCTGATCTCCCAGCATACCGTCAGCCTGGAGCTGGCGCTCGGCCTGCTGGCCACGCTTCCGGTCGAGGGCTTCCCGCTGATGCGGTCCTGGTACATCGTGCAGCGCCGCACCCTGCCGCTGCTGCCGGTGCAGGCGCGGCTGCGCAGCTTTCTGATCGAGGTGGGCCAAAACGTGATCGAGGACATCAGCGGGGACCACGCCCGGATCGCATCGGCCGGACGGCCTACCAAGGGAGACAGCGATGCCGCTTGAGGCGCTGATCTTCGACGTGGACGGCACCTTGGCCGAGACCGAGGAATGCCACCGCCATGCCTTCAACGCCGCCTTCACTGCCGCCGGCCTTGGCTGGCATTGGGATCAGGCGCTCTATGGCAAGCTGCTGGACGTGACCGGCGGCAAGGAGCGCATCCGCCGCTATGCGGACACGCACGGCGAAGCCATCGACGACAGCGCCATCGCCCGCCTGCACGCCGACAAGACCGCGCGCTACGTGGCGTCCGTCGAGGCCGGCGCCATCGCCTTGCGCCCCGGCGTCGCCCGGCTGCTGCACGAGGCGCGGGCGGACGGGCTGCGGCTCGCCATCGCCACCACCACGACGCCAGCCAACGTGTCCGCGCTGCTGCGGACGACGCTCGGACCGGACGGCGCGGGCCTGTTCGAGTGCATTGGCGCCGGGGACATGGTCGCGGCGAAGAAGCCTGCGCCGGACATCTACCAGTTCGTGCTCGACCGGATGCGCCTGGCGCCTGGGCATTGCCTGGCGCTTGAGGACACGCCGAACGGGCTGCGGGCCGCCCTGGGCGCCGGGATCGCAACCGTGGCGACCACGAGCCTGTATGGCGGCACGGAAGGGTTCGACGACGCGCGGCTGGTGGTGGACGGCCTGGGTGACACGCACGCGCCTTGCCGGGTCCTGCGCGGCCCGGCGCTGGAAGGTCCGGTGCTCCGGGTGGCGGATCTGCGCCGGGCGCTTGGTTAGCGCCCGGCTTTGAGTAGCCGCTGGGCGCCTGGCTCCCGCTCCTCCGGATGGGCGTCGAGACGGGCGGCCTTCTCATGCCATGTCGCGGCGGCCTTGGGGTCCGCCGCCGGGCTGCCCCGGCCAAGGACCGCGGGATCATAGGTCCGCGCCACGCCGCGAGCGCCCAGGGTGCTGCCGGCTGGGACGGCGCGCT
>CAXTUQ010000165.1:0-10376 GCA_964247405.1 uncultured Acetobacteraceae bacterium | reverse complement strand
GCCCGCGCCAGGGCCTGGGAAAAGCCCGATTGGGTCAGCGCCCAGGCCATCGCGGTCGCGGCGCCGATGATGAACAGGATCGCGCCCGACAGCGCCGCCGTCTCGACCAGCATGGGGTAGGCCCGGCGCCAGTCGAACTGCCGGTACACCAAGAGGCCCACGACGAGGATGTAGGCGACGCCGATGGTGGACACCTCCGTCGCGGTGGCGACGCCCTCCACCACCGCGGCGCGGATCAGCACCGGCAGCACCAAGGCCGGCAGGCCGATGACGAAGGCGCGGAGCACGGTGGATGCCGGGGCGCGGGCGATGCGGGCGTCCGCGGTGCACGGCGTCCGCTGCCGCGCGATGACCGCGAGCGCCAGGGCCAGCACGATGCCGGGCAAGAGGCCGCCGGTGAACAGCGCCGCGACGGACACGCCCGTGACGGAGGCGACGGCGATCAGCACGAGGGAGGGCGGGATCGTCTCCGCCATCGCGCCGGAGGCGGCGAGCAGCGACACCATCTCCCCCTCGTTCAAGCCGCGCCGCTTCATCTCCGGGAACAGCACGGGCGCCACCGCCGCCATGTCCGCCGCCTTGGAGCCGGAAATGCCGGACACCAGCAGCATCCCGCCGAGCAGCACGTACGACAGCCCGCCACGCAGATGGCCGATCAGCGCCGCAAGGAACCCCACCATGGCGCGTGCCATGCCGGTCATCTCGACCAGTTGGCCGAGCAGCACGAACAGCGGCACCGCCAGCAGGATCAGCGAACTCATCCCCTCGTCCAGCCGCCCCACGATCACCGACAAAGTGGTGGAGGTGGTGGTCAGCAGGTAGGCGGAGGTGGCCAACCCGAAAGCAAAAGCGATGGGCACGCCGAGCAGCACGGCCGCGCCGACCAGCAGCACGAAGAAGAACAGCAGGTTCCAGTTGCCAACCGCCATCAGCCAGGGCGACCCGGCCCAAAGCAGCACGGCGATGACCCCCAGCGCCCCGGCCACCAGCAGCGTGTCCCGCCAGCCCTGCTGCAGGAGGCGGAGCAGCGCCACCGCGAGCATGAGGCCGATGCCGGCCAGCAGGGCGGCGGCGCGGATGCTGCCGGGCCAGCTCAGGGCCGGCGTCTCGATGAAGGACTGGTCATCGACGTAATCGAGCGCCGGGCTGACCAGCAGCGCCAGGAACAGCAGCGGCACCCCCACCGCCAGCGCATCCAGCCGCGCCCGCCACGCCGGCGACATGCGGGCCGCCACCGTGGTCAGCCGCATGTGCGCGCCCCGGCGCAGCGCGATGGCCGCCCCCAGCATCGCCAGCCACAGGAACAGCAGGGAAGCGATCTCGTCGCTCCACACCAGCGGGCGGTCGAACACGAAGCGCGACACGACGCCCATGAACAGGATGACCACCTCGGCCACCACCAGGACCGCGGCCGGGATCTCCGTCAGCCAGCCGAGCGCGCGGTCGGCCAGATCCAAGACCCGGTGATCCCCCCGCGCCGGGACTGCGCCCGCGACCTGGCTCATGCCAGCCTGCCGGAGGTCTTTTCCAGCATGGCCCAGGGCTGCTCGCCGAACTTCGCCTGCCAGTCCTTGTAGTAGGAGGAGCCGCGCAACGCGTCGCGGAACGGCGCGCGGTCCACGTCGTGGAACGCCATGCCCTTGGCCGTGAGGTCCTGGCGCAGGCTGACGCTCAGCCGGGCGATGTCCGCCCGCTGGTCCTGGCCGGACTTCGCGAGTTCCCGCTGCACAATCTCCTTGAGGTCGGGCGGCAGCTTCTCCCAAGCCCGGCGGTTGCCGAGGATCTGATAGCCGTCCCACACGTGCCCGGTGGTGCTCAGCGACTTCTGCACCTCATACAGCTTGGTGGTCGCGATGATGGCGAGCGGGTTCTCCTGGCCCTCCACCACCTTGGTCTGCAGCGCGGAGTACAGCTCGTTGAAGTTGATCGGCGTGGGTGACGCGCCGAGCGCCTGGAACAAGGAGGTCAGGATCGGCGCGGGCGGCACGCGGAGCTTGAACCCCTTGAGGTCCGCGGGCGTCAGGATGTCGCGCGTGGAGGACGTGACCTGGCGGAAGCCGTTGGCCCAAAGGTTGGTGACGGACACCAGGCCGGCCTTGGCGATCTGGCCCGCCATGTACTGGCCCAACTCGCCGTCCACCGCCCGCCACACCGCGTCATCATCCGGGAAGGCGAAGCCGATGCTGACGATCCCAACCGCGGGGACCAGCGTGTTGAGGATGGAGGTCGCGATGTTCAGGAACTCGACCCCGCCGTTGCGCACCTGGCTGATCAGGTCGGTGTCGGAGCCGAGCTGGTTCGCCGGGAACAGCCTCATGTCGAGCCGTCCGCCGGAGGCGTCGCGGATGCGCGCCAAGGCTTCCCCGGCGCGGACGTTGACGGGATGGGTGGGGTCCTGGCCGGTGGCGAACTTGTAGGCGAACTCCGCGGCATTGCCCCGGCGTGACAGCACTGCAACCAACGGCAGGGCCGCCGCCGAGGCGAGCAGCGCACGCCGGGGCAGGTTCGCCCTGCTTTCCGTGTTGTCCATTTTTCCTCCCTCTTGTTTACGCCGTGACGGCCGATCCGGCTACGGCTTCTCCGCCATGCCGTTCAATTGCTTGTAGGTGCGGATCAATTGGCTATCGTCCGCCTTGCCGTGGCCCTGGCCCGACGTTGCGAGGAAAAGCTGGTGCGCCACCGCGGCCATCGGCAGCGCAGCTTTCGCATCGCGCCCGGCCTCCATGACGATGCCCAGGTCCTTGACGAAGATATCGACGGCGCTGCGCACCTCCGGCTCCGCCTCCAGCATCCGCGGCCCACGGTCCCGCAGCATCCAGCTCGATGCGGCCGAGCCGCCGACGATGTCCAGCACCGCCGCCGTGTCGATGCCGAGCTTGGCCGCAAGCGCCAGCGCCTCCGCGGCGGCGGCGATGTGCACGCCGCAGAGCAGTTGGTTCACGGTCTTGACCACGGCCCCCTGGCCCGGCTTCTCGCCGACGTGCACGACCTTGCCGCCCATGGCGTCGAGCAGCGGGCGCACCGCGGCGAAGTGCTCGCCCGGCGCCGCCGCCATCACCGTGAGCGACGCGGCCACGGCCCCGGCGACCCCGCCCGACACCGGCGCGTCGATCAGGCGGCGGTCCATCGCCTCCACCCGGTCCGCCAGGGCGGCGACCGCCTGCGGCGGGCAGGTGGCCATGACGACCACGGAGCCGCCCTCGGGCAACGCCTCCGCCGCGCCCGCGTCGAACAGCACGGCCTCCGCCTGCGCCGCGTTGACCACCATCAGCACCAAGGCGTCGGCGCCGGCTGCCGCCTCGGCCGCGGAGGCGGCGCCGATACCGCCGGCCTGGCCGAGTGCTGCGAGCGCCGCCGAATTGAGGTCGAAGCCCCGCACGCTGTAGCCGGCCTTCAGCAGGTTCAGCGCCATCGGCAGCCCCATGGCGCCCAGGCCGACGAAGCCAACCGTGCTGGCAGTGTTCGCGCCGCTCATGCCAGCCATTCCTTCACGGAGGCGGCCATCGCGGCCGTCGAGATGCCGTAGCGGTCGTGCAAGGTCGGAAGCGCGCCGGCGGCCAGGAACTCGTCGGGCAGGCCGACCTGCCGGAACGCCACATGCACGCCGGAGCGCATCAGCAAGCCTGCCACCGCCTCGCCCAATCCGCCGACCACGGAATGGTTCTCCGCCACGACCACCAAACGGCCGGGCTTGGAGGCTTCCCGCAGGATCGCTGCCTCGTCCAGCGGCTTGAGGGTGGGGCTGTGCAGCACCGCGGCCTCGATCCGGTCGGCCTGCAACGCCTTGGCCGCTTCCAACGCCCGCATGGTCATGAAGCCGGAGGCGATGATGAGCACGTCCGCGCCGTCCCGCAGCAGCGCCGCACGGCCGAGCACGAATTTGTAGTCATACTCGTCCAGCACCACCGGCACCTGGCCGCGCAGCAGCCGCATGTAGACCGGCCCGGGATGGTCGGCGATGACCGGCACCGCGCCCTCGATGTCCACGGCGTCGCAGGGATCGACGATGACCATGTTCGGCAGGCCGCGGAAGATCGCCACGTCCTCCGTCGCCTGGTGGCTCGGGCCGTAGCCGCTGGTCAGGCCCGGCAGGCCGCAGGCGATCTTGACCGGCAGGTTCTCCTCCGCGATCGCCATGGCGATGAAGTCGTAGGCCCGGCGCGCGGCGAACACGGCGTAGGTGGTGGCGAACGGCAGGAACCCCTCACGCGCGAACCCGGCGGCGGCGCTCATCAAGAGCTGCTCCGCCATGCCCATCTGGTAGAAGCGGTCCGGGAAGGCCTGCGCGAAGACGTGCAGGTCGGTGTACTTGGCGAGGTCGGCGGTCAGGCCGACGATCTCGGGCCGATCCTGCGCGAGCTTCGTCAAAGCGTGCCCGAACGGCGCCGGGCGGGTGCGCTGCCCTTCGGCGGCGATGGAGGCGATCATGGCCGAGGTGGTGAGGCGCGGCTTGGCGGGGGGCGTCTGGCTCATGGAATCCTCCCGGCATCGAGCGCGCCGAGCGCCAGGCTCCATTCGGCCGGGTCCACGCGGATGAAGTGCGTCTTGTCCCGCGCTTCCAGGAACGGCACGCCGCGGCCCATCAGGGTGTCGCAGATCAGCACGCGCGGCTTCGGCGCATCGAGCGACCGCGCCTGGTCAAAGGCGGCGACGAGGGCCGGGATGTCGTGTCCGTCCACCCGCTGCGCGTGCCAGCCGAACGCTTCCCAACGCGCGGCCAGCGGCTCGAACCCCAGCACGCCGGACGACGCGCCGTCCGCCTGCTGGTTGTTCACGTCCACCAGCGCGATCAGGTTGTCGAGCCGCCAATGCGCGGCGCTCATCGCCGCTTCCCAGGTGGAGCCTTCGTTCAGCTCCCCGTCCGACAGCAGGTTATACACGAGGGCGCCCGACCCCTTGCGCTTCAGGCCGAGGCCCATGCCGACGGCAATGCCCAGGCCCTGGCCCAGCGAGCCGCCGCTGATCTCCATGCCCGGCGTGTAGGATGCCATGCCGGACATCGGCAGCCGGCTGTTGTCCGCGCCGTAGGTCTCGATCTCCTCCTCCGGGATGATGCCGGCCTCGATCAGGGCGGCGTACAGCGCGATGGCGTAGTGGCCGATGGACAGCAGGAAACGGTCCCGCCCGTCCCACGCCGGGTCGTCGGGCCGGTAGCGCAGGGCGTGGAAGTAGGCGACCGCCAGCACGTCGGCGACGCCGAGCGCCTGGCCGACGTAGCCCTGGCCCTGCACCTCCCCCATGCGCAGCGCGTGGCGGCGGATGCGGAGCGCCCGCTCGGCCAGGCTGGTGTTGGACAGCAGCGGGTCAGCCCCCTCCTTATCCATGGATCAACATGCCGCCGTTCACGTCAATGGCCGTGCCAGTGAGATAAGATGACAGGTCGGACGCCAGGAACAGGCACACGCCGGCCACGTCCGCCGCCTCGCCCAAACGGTTGAGCGGGATGCCTTTTAGAATATCTGCCCGCATGGCGTCGGTGAGCCGGCCCGCCGTGATGTCCGTCTGGATCAGGCCCGGCGTGACCGCATTCACCCGGATGCCGTCCGGCCCGAACTCCCGCGCCATCGCCTTCGCCAAGCCGAGCACCCCGGCCTTGGCCGCCGAGTAGTGCGGCCCGCCGAAGATGCCCCCTCCCCGCTGCGCCGACACCGACGACAGGCAGATGATGGACCCATGCCGCCGCTCCCGCATGGAGGGGATGAAGGCCTGGCTGAGATACAGGGTGCCGCGCAGGCTCACGTCCAGCACGGCGTCGTAGTTCTCGGGCGCGATGTCGAGGAACTTGACCGGCTGGGTGATGCCGGCGTTGTTGACCAGGATGTCGGCGGCGCCGAAGGCGTCCAGCACCTCCCGGGCCGCGGCGAGGCACGCCTCCCGGTCGGTCACGTCGCAAACGAGGCCCAGATGCCCCTCGCCCGGCAAGGACGCCGCCGCCTCCGACGCGCCCGCGCGGTCCAGATCCAGGATGGCGACCCGGGCGCCGTGCTCGGCGAACAAGCGCGCGGTGGCGCGGCCGATGCCGCGCAGGCTGGCGGCCCCCGAGATCACTGCGGTCTTGCCGGTCAGAAGCATGAAGCGTGTCCTCCCTTTTGCGGCATTTGTCGTCCGAAGGCGGGGCGCTGGCAAACGGAAATTCACCTGGGGTCCCATGGTGTTCCAACACGATCCGTCGCACTAATGTACGGGAAGTGGCACACGTCCTGCATAGCTCCCCGGTTAGCAAGACGCGCCACGGATCGTGCAAAGGCTGGCGGCCCCGATGAGCGGGCGCCGGCATGGTGCGGAAAAGGAGCTTGAGCCAATGCCCACCCTACCCCGCCGGCCGTTCCTCATGGGCCTTGGCGCCGCAGCACTGGCCGCCAGGCCGCACGCCGCGCGGGCGCAAACGCCGCCCAACGCCCTGGTGATCGGCCACCTGGCCGAGCTGCAAACGCTTGACCCGGCGCAAGCGATCACCGTCAGCGACTTCCGCATCCTGTCCAACATGTACGACGGGCTGACCCGCTTCCGCGACGCCTCGCTGGAGATCGAGCCGGGCCTCGCCACGTCCTGGACGATCAGCCCGGACGGCAGGACCTACACCTTCAAGCTGCGCGACGGCGTGCTGTTCCACGACGGCAGCCGCTTCGACGCGGAGGCGGTGAAGTTCAACTTCGACCGCGTGCTGGACAAGGACCACCCCTACTACCACACCGGCCCCTTCCCGTTCATCTTCACGCTCGGCCCCATCGAGCGCGCGGAGGCGCCGGACCCGGCGACCGTGGTGTTCCACCTGCGCGAACCCTACGCGCCGATGCTGACCATGCTGGCGGCCGGAGTCGGCAGCATCGCCGGCATCTCGCCCGCGGCGGTCAAGCAATACGACAAGGAGTTCAGCCGCCATGGCGGCGGCACCGGCCCCTTCTCCTTCCAGCTGTGGGAAAGCAACCAGCGCGTGGTCCTCGTGGCGAACAAGAAATACTGGCGCGGCGCTCCCAAGCTCGACGGCCTGGTGTTCCGCCCCATCGTCGAGGAAACGTCGCGGGTCAGCGGGATGCTGTCCGGGGAAACCGACCTCACCATCGAGGTGCCGGCGGACAACGTGCCCGAATTGAAGCAGGACCCGCGGTTCCAGTACTACGAGCAGCAGGGGCCGCACCTCTGGTACCTCATGCTCAACACCAAGCAGAAGCCGTTCGACGACAAGCGGGTGCGCCAGGCGGTGAACTACGCGATCAACCGGCAGGGCATCGTCGATGACCTGCTGAAGGGCACGGCGACGGTGGCCGCCAGCGTCACCCCGCCCGCCTTCGCCTGGGCCTACGACAAGGACGTGGCCGCCTACGCCTACGACCCCGCGAAGGCGCGTGCGCTGCTGGCGGAGGCCGGCTACCCCAACGGGATCGACGTGACCTTCTACGTCACGCAGAACGGCTCCGGCATGTTGTCCCCGGTGCTGATGGCGAGCGCCATGCAGGCGGACCTCGCGGCGGTGGGCGTGCGCGCCAAGATCGAGAGCTACGAGTGGAACACCTACCTCGGCCGGCTGAACGGCGGCATGAGGACGGCGGACATCGCCGAGATGTCCTTCATGACCACCGACCCCGACATGCACCCTTCGTTGGCGCTCCGCACCGGCGCCGCGGTCAACTCGGGGTCGTACTCCAACCCGGAGGTTGACCGGCTGATCGACGCGGCGCGCGCCGAGACGGACGCGGGCAAGCGCGCCGGGCTGTATGACCAGCTTGAGAAGCTCGTGCACGAGGACGCGCCCTGGGTGTTCGTCTGCCATTGGAAGCAGAACGCGGTGGCGAGCGCCCGGGTGAAGGACTTCTTCCTGATGCCCTCCTTCGGCACCCGCTTCGACCGGACCTACAAGGCATGAGGCTCGGCTGCCTGCGGCGCTGGGCCGCTCGCCCATGACCCGCTTCATCCTCACCCGCCTGGCGCTCTTGGTCCCTGTGCTGCTGGGCGTCACAGTGATCGTGTTCGTGGTGATGTGGCTGGTGCCGGGCGACCCCGCGACCTCGATCCTCGGCACCTTCGCGACGCCCGAGAACCTTTCCAAGGTGCGGTCCGAGCTGGGCCTGACCCGGCCCATGCCGGTGCGCTACCTGATCTGGCTCCGGGGCGTGCTGCACGGCGATCTCGGCCAGTCCTACATCCTGCACCGCCCGGTGCTGGACGAGCTGCTCGACCGGCTGTTCCCGACGCTGCTGCTCGCAGGCGTCTCGCTCGCGCTGTGCAGCATCGTCGGCATCCTGCTCGGCATCGCCGCCGCCATGCGGCAGAACGCCTGGCCGGACCGGGTGATCACCTTCGTGGTGCTGCTCGGCGTGTCCACCCCCTCCTTCTGGCTCGGCATGCTGCTGATCCTGTGGTTCGCCGTTCGTTTCGCCTGGCTGCCCGCGGGCGGGATGCAGGAGATGTTCGGCCCCGGCGGACCCGGCGAAATCGCCCGGCACCTGGTCCTGCCAACCCTCGCCCTTTCCGCAGTCCCGGCGGCGGTGCTGGTCCGGCTGACCCGCACGGCGATGCTGGAGGTGATGCGGCAGGACTACGTCCGCACCGCGCGGGCGAAGGGCCTGCGGGAGGGCCGGGTCATCCTGCGCCACGCCTTCCTCAACGCTCTGGTCAACGTGGTGCCGATCATCGGCATCGAGGCCGGCTACGTGCTGGGCGGCGCGGTGTACATCGAGAGCGTGTTCCAATGGCCGGGGATCGGCCGCATGTTGGTGAACGCCATCTCCACCCGCGACATCATCCTGGTGCAGGGCGGCGTGCTGATCGTCGCCGCCGCCTACGTGCTGATCAACCTGCTGACCGACGTGGCCCAGGGCCTGCTCGACCCCCGGATACGCAGCGCATGAGCGGCGCGCAGGAGGCGGTCCTCGTGCCGCTCCCGGCACAGCAGTCGGCGGCCCGCGCGGGGCTGTGGCGCCGCTTCGCCCGCAGCGGCCCGGCGGTCACGGGCGCCGTGGTGCTCTTGCTCGTGGTCGCCTGCGTGCTGGCGGCGCCGGTGCTGCCGCTGCCCGACCCGGACCGTACCGACATCCTGCACCGCATGGCCCGGCCGCTGACGCCGGGCCATTGGCTCGGCACGGACGAGCTTGGGCGCGACCTGCTGAGCCGGGTGATCTGGGGCACCCGGCTCAGCCTGCTGGTCGGCGTGGTCGCGGCGGCGCTGTCGTCCCTGATCGGCTCGGCCCTGGGCGTCGTGGCGGCGTATTACGGGCGCGCGGTGGATACGCTGGTGATGCGCGGCGTCGATATGCTGATGGCATTCCCCTATCTGCTGCTGGCCTTGGCCATCGTGGCGGCGCTGGGGCCGAGCCTCGGGCATGCCATGCTCGCCATCATCATCGTCAACGTGCCGTTCTTCGCCCGCGCCGTGCGCGGCGCCACCGTCAGCCTGCGCCAGGCCGACTTCATCGCCGCCGCCCGGCTGATGGGCCAGTCCAACCTCCGCATCATCGCGACCGAGCTGCTGCCGAACGTGCTGCCGGTGGTGGTCGTCACGGCAAGCACCTCGGTCGGTTGGATGATCCTGGAGACCGCGGGGCTAAGCTTCCTGGGCCTGGGCGCGCAGCCGCCGGTGGCGGACCTCGGTGGGATGCTGGGCAACGCGCGCAACCTGATCAACGTGGCGCCACACGTCGCGGCGGTGCCGGGCCTGGCGATCCTGCTGATCGCGATCGGGGTCAACCTGGTGGGCGACGGGGTGCGCGACGCGCTCGACCCGCGGCTGCGTGCGGGCGGGCTGGCACGCATCCGCGCCGTCACCGACGTGGCGCCGGACCGTCCCGTGCCGTCCGGGCCGCCCTCCGGCGCGCTGCTGTCGGTGCGGGCGCTGCGGACGGAGTTCCACGCGGGCGGCGAGGTTTGGCGGGCGGTCAACGACGTGAGCTTCGAGGTGCGCGCGGGCGAGGCGGTCGGGCTGGTGGGGGAGTCCGGGTCGGGCAAGACGGTGACAGCGCTGTCCATCGCGGGCCTCGTCGCCTCGCCGCCGGGCCGCATCGCCGGGGGCAGCGTGCGGTTCAAGGGCCGGGAGCTGATCGGCGCTTCCCTGGCCGACTTGCAGGACATCCGCGGCGACCGGATCGCCTACGTGTTCCAGGACCCGCTGACCACGCTCAACCCGTTGCTGACGGTCGGGAGCCAGGTGTCGGAAACGCTGCGCCGACACCAGGGGCTTGGGCCGCGCGAGGCGATGGCGCGCACGGTCGCGCTCTTGGAGCAGGTGGGCATCGCCGACGCCGCGCGCCGCGCCCGCTCCTTTCCGCATGAGCTGTCCGGCGGCCAGCGGCAGCGCGTGGGCGCCGCCATCGCGCTTGCCAACAGCCCGGACCTGATCGTCGCGGACGAGCCGACGACGGCCTTGGATGTCACCACCCAGG
>CAXTUQ010000164.1:0-10376 GCA_964247405.1 uncultured Acetobacteraceae bacterium | reverse complement strand
CTGGTGGTGACGGTTGATGACCGCGTGCGCGCGGACGCGGTGGTGCGCCTTGCCCGCGCCGAGCGGCCGGACCTGCTGATCGTGGTGCGGGCGCGGGACGGGCGGCATGCGGCACAGCTTTACGCCCTGGGCGCGTCGGACGCGGTGCCGGAAACCATTGAGGCCAGCCTGCAACTGGTGGAGGCCGTGCTGGTTGATCTCGGCATCCCCATGGGTCCGGTCCTGGTCTCGATCCACGAGAAGCGGGCGGAGTTCCAGGCCGAGATCAAGGCCGCCGTGCCGGGCGCGTCCGTCCGGGCGCTGGGGCAGACGCGGCTGCGGCGCGCGGCGCCCGGCCTGCACGGCCACGCAACTTCGGTTCCGCCGCCGGGTTAACCGCCCGCATTGAAACGGAGAGACGCCATGCCGCATGAGAAGACCAAGTCCGACAACGACACCAGCACGGCGCGTTCCGCCAAGGCGCAGAAGGCGGACGAGGTGCAGGCCGCCGGCAGCGCCAAGGCTGGCGCCGGCCATCCCGTGGTGAACGAGGGCGGCAAGGCCCCCGCGCCGAAGCTTGCCAAGGGCGAGCCGATGCCCGCCACGTCCCGCGCGGCGGCGGACGGCACGCCGGAGGAGGGCACCAGCTCCGCCACCGCCGGCAAGGCGGAGAAGGAAGCCGCCGCCCGCAAGGCCGAGTTGACCAAGGAGCAGCACGGCCGCGGCCACCGCAAGTCGGAATAGCGCGCAGGGGCCGGGTCATGGTAGCCGGGGCATATGGTGGATGTGGACGGCTTCGACCTCACGCAACTGACGCCCGGGTTCCTGGCGGATCCTTATCCGACCTACCAGGCCTTGCGGGAGCAGGCGCCGGTCAAGCGGATGCCGGACGGCAGCGTGTTCCTGACCCGGCACGCCGACCTGTCGCGCGTTTATCGCGACACCCAGGCATTCAGCAGCGACAAGGCCGTCGAGTTCCGGCCGAAGTTCGGCGACACGCCGCTGTATGAGCACCACACCACAAGCCTCGTGTTCAACGACCCGCCCCGGCATAGCCGGGTCCGGCGGTTGATCGCCGGCGCACTGACGCCCCGCGCCATCGCCGGCATGGAGGCCGGGCTGGTTGCCGTCGTGGACGGCCTGCTGGACGGATTGCCGGCGCGGGACGAGGCGGACCTGATTGGCGACTTCGCAGCGGCCATCCCCATCGAGGTCATCGGCAACCTGCTCGGCGTGCCGGCGGCGGAGCGTGGGCCGTTGCGGGGATGGTCGCTGGCGATCCTGAGCGCGTTGGAGCCGGTGGTCACGGCGCACCTGGCCGCGCGCGGCAACCGGGCGGTGACGGAGTTCCTGGCCTACCTGAAACTGCTGGTTGCCGACCGCCGCGCCCGGCCGGGAGACCTTGAACACGACGTGCTGACCCGGCTGCTGCAGCCGGACGCTGCCGGCGACCGGCTCACGGAAACGGAATTGCTGCACAATTGCATTTTCCTGTTGAACGCCGGGCACGAGACGACGACCAACCTGATCGGCAACGGCCTGGTCGCGCTTGCGCAGCACCCGGCGGAACAGGCGCGGCTGCTGGCTGAACCCGGGCTGGCGCGCAGCGCCGTCGAGGAGGTGCTGCGCTTTGAAAGCAGCAACCAGTTGGGCAACCGCATCACCACCGCGCCGGTCGAACTGGGCGGCAGGGCCTTTCCGGCCGGCACCCGGATCACGCTGTGCATCGGCGCTGCCAACCGCGATCCGGACGTTTTCGCCGATCCGGACCGCTTCGACATCGGCCGTTCGCCGAACCGCCATCTGGCTTTCGCCGCCGGCATCCACCAATGCGTCGGCATGAGCCTGGCCCGGCTGGAAGGCACCGTGGCCATCGGCCGCTTCGTGGCGCGGTTTCCGCGCTATGCCCTGGCCGGGGCGCCAGTGCGCGGGATGCGGGCGCGGTTCCGCGGGTTCGCCTCTGTTCCCGCCGTGCTGAACGGGTAGGATGCCGGCATTTGGGGTACGTCGATGAGTGCACGAGGCGTCGGGCGCCGGGCCGTCCTGGCAGGTGCCGCATTGCTGGCCGGGCGGGCGCGGGCGCAGGAGGCCCCGGTCCGGATCGGCGTGCTGACGGATGAGAGTGGACCGTATGCCGGCAGCGGCGGCGCCGGGTCGGTGGCGGCGGCGCGCATGGCGGTGCAGGACTTCGGCGGCACCGTGCTGGGCCGCCCGGCCGAGGTGATCCGCGCCGATACCCAGAACAAGCCGGACGTGGCCGGCAGCATCGCCCGCGAATGGTATGACGGCGGCGTGGACGCCATCACCGACCTTCCCGTGACCCCGGTCGCCGCCGCGGTGCAGCAGGTGGCGCGGGAGAAGACCCGCACGGTGCTGATCACCGCTGCAGCCGTCACCGAGTTCACATCCAAGACCTGCGCGCCCGTGAGCAGCCATTGGGCGGACGACACCCATGCCCTGGCGGTCGGAACCAGCAAGGTGCTGACCGGAAGCGGGGGCAAGACTTGGTTTTTCGTAACCGTCGATTTCAGCTTCGGCGCGGGATTGCAAGCTGAGGCAACCCGAGTGATCGAGGCGGGCGGCGGCCAGGTGCTGGGCAGCACCAAGTTCCCAATTGGCAACACCGATTTTTCTTCGCAACTCATCCAGGCCCGGACCTCCGGCGCCCAGGTGATCGGCCTGGCGAGCGTGGGCGGCGACCAGGTGAACCTGCTGAAGCAAGCAGCCGAGTTCGGCATGCAGACCGGCGGGCCGCAGACCTTGGCCGGGTTCCTGGTGTACTTGACCGATGTCCACGCGTTGGGGCTGGACGTGGCGCAGGGCTTGCGGTTTCCGACCAGCTTCTACTGGGACCAGAACCCGGCATCACGCGCGTTCGGCGGCCGTTTCATGGCGGAGCGCCGGGCGATGCCGACGCAAAACCAGGCCAACGTGTATGCGGCCACGACGCATTTCCTGCGCGCGATGGCGCAGGCCGGCACGCGGGATGCGCTTGCAGTCGGCCGGGCAATGCGGGCCTTGCCCGTCGTCTATTTTGGCGCGGACACGACCATGCGGGCGGACGGCCGGGTGCTGCATGACCTGACGCTGTATCGCGTCAAGGCGCCTGGGGAAAGCAAGGCTGCCTGGGACTACCTCGCCCCGGTGGGGCAGGTTGCGGCGGGAGAGGCGTTCCTCGCGATCAACCCGGCGTGCGGTTAGGTCAGCGGTCCTGCTCGGCAACGGCACTCGGCCGTTCGCGGCTGATCAATCCTGCGTCGACAGCACAGGCGCGGCATCCGTGCGCGGTCCCTTGCGTGAGATCATCACGCGGTGAAGCATCTCGCTGGCCCAATGGCGGACATAACCCAATTGCCGGTCCCCGGCCGCGGTGGTGAATTCTTCCGCCTCTTCGGTCGTATTGGCGACGAAGCAGAGCATGCTTGCCACCTCTTCCAAGGACGGCTGCGGCAATTGCGCGATCAACGCCGCAACCGACATCTCCAGGACGAGAAGGCGGGCCTCGGCTGAGGAAAGATCCTGGGCATCCATCTGGTGGGGGCACCTTCAGTTTGGGTCGTGCGGAGGCGCCATCCAAGGGTATGAGGCTTGGACCGGCACAGCCGCACGTTTTGATTACCATGCGTATTGGTTTATTTACAAGAAGCGAATACAACCCTTGATTTAGGTTTTGCTAACCGCCCCCAAATTGTCAGGTTTCGTAAGCTCACAACGTGATCGGGACCCGGGGTGCGATTGCCGGCTGTTGATGCTAGGAACCTGGTTGAGCCGGCGCTCGACGCGGCCCGCCAGGTCGCGTCGGCGGCATCCGAATGCCAAAAAGGAGTAGCATGCCTCAGCTCGCTTTAGATGCTCACTCCGTGGCCGTTGTCACCGGCGGCGCATCGGGAATCGGCCTTGCCGCCGCCAAGCGTTTCGCAGCCATGGGCCTGCGTGTCTGCATTGCCGACCTCGGCGGCGACCGGCTGTCGGAGGCAGCCGAGGCGGCGTCCGCCCTGGCCCCGGACGGCTCCGACAACGTCATGGCATGGCCCACGGACGTGAGCCGCGCCGAGGACCTCCAGCGTTTGGAAGCAGCGGTCCGCGAGCGGTTCGGCGGCACGGACCTCCTGATGAACAATGCCGGCGTGCAGCCCGGCAGCGCCCTGTTCGGCCCGGACGAGGCCTGGGACCGCGTGATCGGCACCAACCTTTGGGGCATCATCCACGGTTCCCGCATCTTCGCGCCTGGCATGATCGCCCGCGGGCGGCCGGGCTTCATCATCAACACCGGGTCCAAGCAGGGCATCACCACGCCGCCCGGCGACCCCGCCTACAACGTGTCCAAGGCCGGGGTGAAGGCGTTCACCGAGGCCCTGCAGCACGAGCTGCGGAACACGCCGGGCTGCCGCGTCACCGCACATTTGCTGATCCCCGGCTTCGTGTTCACGCCGCTGACGGCGAAGGGCCGCACGGAGAAGCCGGACGGCGCTTGGACCCCGGAGCAGACGGTGGATTTCATGATGGACCGCCTCGCGGCCGGAGACTTCTACATCCTGTGCCCGGATAACGACGCGCCCCGGCCGCTCGATGAGGGGCGCATCCTTTGGGCTGCCGGGGACGTCGTCGAGAACCGCCCGGCGCTTTCGCGCTGGCATCCGGATTACGCGGAAGCATTCAAGGCCTTCATGGACCGCCGCTAGAGCATGACCGGTGCAGGTAGATGCACCGGCCCCACTCTAGCCTTTGTTTTTGCGAGCATGTCTACCGATCAGGTGAGTCCACCTGATACTGTCATGCTCTAAAGGAACGCGATCATCGACGGGCTGCCTACGGGGACGTAGCGGCCGGTGAATGCCAGCCGGCCGTTCGCGGGATCGACGCGGAACACCGTCGCCTGGTCGCTGCGCTGGTTGCAGGCGATCATGAAACGTCCGCTCGGGTCGAGCGCGACGTTGCGGGGATAGTCGCCGCGCGTCCATTCGTCGCCAATCCAGCGCACGCGCCCATCGGCGCCGACTGCAAGGATGCCGATGCTGTTGTGCAGCCGGTTGACGGCGTAGATGAAGCGCCCGCTGGGCGCGATGACCAGTTCCGAGGCGTAGTTGGTGCCGGCGTATCCGGGCGGCAGGATCGAGATCTTCTGCTTCAGCCGCAACGCCGCGGTGCGCGGGTCCCAGTCATAGACGGCCAGCTCCGACGCTTCCTCATACAAATCGTAGAAGATGCGCCCGTTCGGATGCCAGCCGAAATGCCGCGGACCGGCGCCGGCGGAGGCAGACGGGACGAAGGCCGGCTCGGCGGGCGTGAGCTTGCCCGTCTGCTGGTCGAACCGCCAGACGAAGGTGCGGTCGAGGCCAAGGTCGTCCACCAGCACCCACTGCCCTGACGGGTCGGCCGAGATCATGTGCGCGTGCGGCCCGTCGTGGTCGCTGATGGAGAAGTTGCCCGGCGCGCCATCGGCCGGACGGCCGGCGCCGGGCGGCCCCGCGTCCGCTTGCACATCCACGGCGTCGCCCAGCCCGCCGTTCGGCTGCACCGGCAGCACCGCGACGTTGCCGCCGCCGTAGTTGGACACGAGCACGAAGCGCCCGGAGGGATGCACGCTGGCCTGCGCCGGGCCGGCGCCCTGCGAACTCACGGCGTTGACCTGCGTCAGCGCGCCGCTCCCAGGCGCGATGCTGTAGGCGGTGACGGAGCCGTGCTTGGCGTCGCCGAAATCATCGACCTCGTTGACCGCATAAAGGAAGTGCCGGTGCGGATCGAGGGTGATCCAGGACGGGCTTGGCGCCGGGTAAGTTTGCATGGTTTCCAGCGCGCCGGTCACGAGGTCGAGGCGCATCAGATTGATCCCCTCGCCATGTCCGGTGGCGCCGTGCACGGCGTGGGATGTGTAGGTCCCGATGTAAGCCAGGGCGGATCGGCTTGGCGCTGGGCGCGGCTGCGCCACGACGGGCCAGGCTGCCGATGCGGCCATCGCAGCGCCGCCGGCCAGCAATTCCCGGCGCAGGATGCCTTTCGGCCCTTGGCCGTTCGCGAGGCTCGTCATCGGGACACTCCTGCTCCGTTGCCTGTCCTCGAGCAGGCTTATCGGACGCGGTTCAAGCCGTCCATGCCCGGCGGCAACTCAGTCCTGCCCCATTTCCACCACGATGGCCCCTTCGGCATCGACCGAGGCCGGGTAAGTCTGCACCCGGCACTCGGTGTTCACCCCATCACCGCTGCGCAGGTCATAGGTGCGGTCGTGCAGCGGGCAGATCACGGTGCCCCCGTCGATCAGCCCGTCCGCCAGGGGGCCGCCCAGATGCGGGCAGCGCTCCTGCGTCGCGAACACCTGGTCGGCGTGGGTGCGGAACACCGCCAGCCGCTGGCCGCCGACCTCGAACACCCGGCCCTCGCCGCGCGGTATGGCGTCCAGCGGGCCGACCCGGTGCTTCAGCATCGCCTCAGTCATCGCCGCCTCCCACCATCTCGGCCTGCAGCACGTCGGCGAACTGGTTGACGGTGCGCGGCTTCACGGCCTCCTTCCAGGGATCGTACGCCGCCTCGGTGGAGGCGAGCATCGCCGCGTCCAGCGCCTCCGCCGTGCCGTCCGCGTCGTCCACCACGATGGCCCGGATGCGCTCCAGGCCGATCCGCGGCACGAAGGTGTAGGTGCGCTCCTTCCACTTCGCATTCTCGCGGTAATACTGCATGAAGCGGCCGGAGATCTGCATGGCCGCGTCCTCCCCCTCCACCACGCAGAGCAGGTCGCCCTTGCGGATATGCGCCCCGGCGGCGCCGCCGACGTAGATCTCCCACTTGTTGTCGCCGATGGCGACGAGGCCCACGTCCTTCACCATCGCCTCCGAGCAGTTGCGCGGGCAGCCGGCGGTGGCGAGCTTCATCTTGGCCGGGCTGTCGATGCCGCGGAACCGGCGCTCGATCTTGGTCGCCAGGCCCATGCTGTCGCCCAGGCCGAAGCGGCAGAACTCGGTGCCGATGCAGCTCTTGCAGGTGCGGTAGCTTTTGCCCCAGGCGGTGCCGGCCGGCATGTCGAGGTCCTGCCACACGCCGGGCAGGTCGGCCTTGGCAATGCCCACCAGGTCGATCCGCTGTCCGCCCGTGAGCTTCACCAGCGGCACGTCGTACTTCACCGCGACCTGGGCGATCCGCATCAGCTCGGCGGGCGTGCAGACGCCGCCGGCCATCTCCGGCACGACGGAGAAGGTGCCGTCCTTCTGGATGTTGGCGTGCACCCGGTCGTTGATGAAGCGGGCGTCGCGCTCGTCCTCGTACTCGCCGGCCCAAATGGTGGCGAGCAGGCTGGCAAGCGGCGGCTTGCTCGCCGCGTCCTCCCCCGCGGGCGACAGCGCCGCGAACACTGCGGAAACGGAGCGCAGGCCTTGCTCCTTGATCTTGGCGACCAGCTCGGGCTTCGCCAGCGGGATGGCCGGCACGTAGTAGTGGATGCTCGGGTCCTCCTCCGCCTCGCCGCCGCAGAACCACTCGACCAGCTCGTTCACCAGGTTTTTGCAGGAGCCGCAGCCCATGCCGGCGCGGGTCGCCTTCATCACCGCGCTGCCGCTGCGCGCACCGCCGGCGACGCAGGCGCCGATGGCGCCCTTGCTCACCCCATTGCAGTTGCAGACCTGCGTGTCGGCCGGCATCTCGTCGAGCGTCACTTTCTGCGGCGGCGCGCCGAGGTCGAACAGCAGTTCCAGCCGCTCGTCCGGCAGGCGGGCGTCGCGGTCGAAGGCCTGCATCAAATACGCGGCCTTGCTGATGTCGCCCATCAGGATGCCGCCGACCAGCCGGCCGTCGCGCACGATCAGCTTCTTGTAGGTGCCGCGCTTCGGCTCGCTGAATTGGATGACCTCGTCGGCCTCGCTGGCTGGCTCGGTGATGCCCATGCTCGCCAGCTCGACGCCCATGACCTTCAGCTTGGTGGCGAGCTTGCTGCCGAGGTACTCGGCCCCCGTGTTCGCGCCCGTCACTTGGTCGGCGAACACCTTGGCTTGGTCCCAGATCGGCGCCACGAGGCCATACACCTTGCCGCGGTGCTGCACGCACTCGCCCACCGCATAGACGTGCGGGTCGTCCGGGCAGCACATGGTGTTGTCCACCACGATGGCCCGCTCCACCGTCAGCCCGGCGCGGCTGCCGATCTCGGCGTTCGGGCGGATGCCGGCGGACACCACGACCATGTCGCAGGCCAGCTCGGTCCCGTCCTTGAAGCGCAGGCCGGCGAGCTTCCCGTCCTCCAGGATCAAGCCCGTCGTCATCTTGCCCGTATGCACCTGGACGCCCATGCCCTCCATCGCGCGGCGCAGCATGGCGCCGCCGGTGGCGTCGAGCTGCATCTCCATCAGGTGCTGCCCCAGGTGGACGACGTGCACCTCGCAGCCGTGGTTCAGCAGGCCGCGCGCCGCCTCCAGCCCCAGCAGGCCGCCGCCGATCACCGCAGCGCGCTTGCTCCGGGCAGCCTGGGCGACGATGGCGTTGCAGTCGTCGATGCCGCGGAACGCGAACACGCCGGGGCGCAGCCGCCCGTCATCCGCCCAGATGCCCTCCATCGGCGGGATGAAGGCGCGGCTGCCGGTGGCGATCAGCAGGATGTCGTACTCTTCCTGCACGCCGTTGGCGGCCGTCACCACCCGGGCCGCGCGGTCGATATGCGTCACCCGGGCGCCGCTGTGCAGGCGGATGTTGTTTTCTTTGTACCAGTCCAGCGGGTTGATGTAGATCTCGCTATGGTCCTGCTGGCCGCTCAGGATATTGGACAGCAGGATGCGGTTGTAGTTGCCGTAAGGTTCGTCGCCGAACATGGTGATGCTGAACAACTCCGCGCCGCCGCGGGCCAGCACCTCCTCCACGGCGCGGGCGCCCGCCATCCCGTTGCCGACCACGACCAGCTTGCGCAGGGTGCTGCCGAACGTCATGCCATCCATGATTGCCCCCTAAATCTCGACCATGCCGACGTCGAGCGCCAGCGTGCCGCCGGCGCCGGACGGCGCCGCGACCAGCAGTTCCAGCCGCGTCTCGGGCGACAGGTCCTCGACGACCACGAGCGGGATGTGCACGGCGCCCTTGGCCCCGACCGGGAAGACGCGCATCGGCGTGCCGTCCCGGGTCAGCACGACGGCCACCATCTCCGACGCACTGCTGCCGGCGCGGAAGTAGATCATCTGCGCGCGGCGGTCGCCGGGCACGCTGTAGGTTACGCCCAGGGACACCGGCGAGTCGTAGCCGCGGCCGTTGAACGCATACATCCCCGTCAGGATACGGGGGGTGCTCTCTCTCATTCAGACTCTCCTGTAAGGGCGGCCGCACGGTCCAGGCGGACGGCGCAGGCCTTGTACTCGGGGATGCGCGACACCGGATCGAGCGCCGCGATGGTCAGGTGGTTGGCGTTGCCCTCGCCGCTCCAATGGAACGGCACGAACACCGTGTCCCGGCGGATGTCCCGCGTGAGGCGGGCCGCCATCCGCGCCTGGCCGCGGCGCGTCGTGAGCTGCACCGCGTCCCCGGCTTGGATGCCGTGCTGGCGCGCGGTGTCGGGGTGGATCTCGGCAAAGGCGTGGGGTTCGGCGGCGGCAAGCTCGGGGACGCGCCGGGTCTGGGTGCCGGTCTGGTACTGCCCCATCACGCGCCCGGTGGTCAGGACCAGCGGGAACTCGGCGCAGGGCTGCTCGGCCGATCCGCGGTGCTCAACCGGGTGGAAGCGGGCCAGCCCATCGGGATGGGCGAACCGTTCGGCGAACAGACGGGGCGTGCCAGGGTGCGCGACGTCCGGGCAGGGCCAGAACAGCCCGGCTTCTTCCTGCACCCGGTCCCAGGTCGCGCCGGCATAATCGGCCGGGCCGCCCGCGGTCGCGCGGCGGAACTCGGCGCCGGTGGCGGCCACATCCCCGGAGAAGTGCGCCCCGGCGCCGAGCCGCGCCGCCAGCCCGGCGATCACCTGCAGATCGGTCCAAACACCCGGCGGTGGCGGCTTGACCTGGCGGCGCAGCAGCACGCGGCCCTCCAGGTTGGTCATCGTGCCCGACTCCTCCGCCCACTGCGCGACCGGCAGCACCACGTCGGCGATGGCCGCAGTTTCCGACAGGAACGGGTCGGCGACCACCAGCAGGTCCATGGCGTCCAGCCGCTTGCGCAGCGCCGCCGCATCCGGGGCGGATACCAGCAGGTTGCAGGCGAACACCAGCAGCCCGCGCACCTGCGCATCCGCCCCGCCAGTCTGTGCCAGCATCTCGCAGGCCGAAAGGCCCGGTTGCGGCAGGCTTTCAGGGGTGACGCCCCACACCGCCGCGACCTCCGCGCGGTGCGCCGGATTCGCAAGCAGGCGGTAGCCCGGCAACTGGTCCGCCTTCTGCCCATGCTCCCGCCCGCCCTGGCCGTTGCCCTGGCCGGTCAGGCAGCCGTAGCCGCACGACACC
>CAXTUQ010000163.1:0-10411 GCA_964247405.1 uncultured Acetobacteraceae bacterium | reverse complement strand
GTCGTGATCGTCTCCCGCCTGGTGCGGCACAAGGGCTACCCGGAGCTGCTGCTCGCCATGCGCGACGTGCCCGGCGCCGAACTGTGGGTCGTGGGCGAGCGCCTGCCCTCCGACCACGGCGCGGACCTCGAACCGTTGTTCGCCGCAAGCGGCCTCGGCCCGCGCCTGCGCCGGCTCGGCTACCGCGCGGACGTGGCGGACGTGCTGGCGGCGGCGGACATCTTCACCCTGCCCAGCCACTTCGAGGGCCTGCCGATGTCGGTGATCGAGGCCATGCTGACCGGCCTGCCCGTCGTTGCCACCGCGATCCGCGGCCCGCGCGAGCAGGTGGTGGACGGGGAAACCGGCCTGCTGGTTCCGCCCGCGGCCGTGGCGCCGCTGGCCGCCGCCCTTTCACGCCTCGCATCCGATCCGGTGCTCCGGGCACGCATGGGCGCCGCCGGGCGGGCGCGGGCCGTGGCGTTGTATGACGAGGCCGCCGTCGTCGCGCGCACGCTGGACCTGCTGGGCCTGTAGCGGTATGGGGCGGCATGGCCCCCCTCCCCATCCGGCGCGCGCTGATCTCCGTTTCCGACAAGGCCGGGCTGGTGCCGCTGGCGGCGGCGCTCACGGCGCACGGGGCCGAGATCCTGTCCACCGGCGGCTCCGCCCGCGCGCTGCGGGAAGCGGGCATCGCGGTGACGGAGGTGGCCGACCACACCGGCTTCCCCGAGATCCTGGACGGCCGGGTGAAGACGCTGGTGCCGCAGATCCACGGCGGCATCCTGGGCCGCCGCGACCTGCCGGAGCACGTCGCGCAGATGCAGCAGCACGGCATCGCCCCCATCGACCTGGTATGCGTGAACTTTTATCCGTTCGAGGCCACCGTCGCCGCCGGCGCAGCCTCCGCCGAGTGCGTCGAGAACATCGACATCGGCGGCCCCGCCCTGATCCGCGCCGCCGCCAAGAACCACGACCACGTCGCCGTCCTGACCGACCCGGCGCAGTACGACCCCCTGCTCGCCGAACTTGCAGAGTACGGTGGCACCACGCACGCCCTGCGCCTCCGCCTGGCCGGCGAAGCTTATGCCCGCACCGCCGCCTACGACGCCGCCATCGCCGCCTGGTTCGCCCGCGACGAGCCGTTCCCACGGCATCTCACCCTATCCGGCACCCTGCGCCAGACGCTCCGTTACGGCGAGAACCCGCACCAGCAGGCGGCGTTCTACGTCAACGCCGTGCGGCCCGGCGTCGCCAGCGCCAGCCAGGTGCAGGGCAAGGCGCTGTCCTACAACAACCTGGGTGACACCGACGCCGCCTTCGAGTGCGTCGCCGAGTTCGACGAACCCGCCGTCGTCATCGTCAAGCACGCTAACCCCTGCGGCGTCGCCACCGCCGCCACGCCTGCCGCGGCCTGGGACCTGGCGCTGCGCTGCGATCCCGTCTCGGCCTTCGGCGGCATCATGGCGCTGAACCGCACGCTCGACGCCGAGACGGCCGAGCGGATCGCGGCCATTTTCACCGAGGCCATTATCGCCCCGGACGCCGACCCCGACGCCCGCGCCGTCCTGGCCCGCAAGAAGAACCTTCGTCTCTTGCTGACCGGCGGCTTGCCCGACCCGGCGGCGCCCGGGCTGACGGTCCGCAGCGTTTCGGGCGGGTTCCTGGCGCAATCGCGCGACGCCGGGCGCATCGACCCGGCGGCGCTCCGCGTCGTGACCCGGCGCGCGCCCACGCCGGCGGAAATGGCCGACCTGATTTTTGCCTTCCGCGTCTGCAAGCACGTGAAGTCGAACGCCATCGTCTATGCCAAGGCGGGCGCCACGGTCGGCATCGGCGCCGGGCAGATGAGCCGGGTGGACAGCGCCCGCATCGCCGCCTGGAAAGGCGCCGAGGCCGCCCGTGCCGCCGGATTGCCCGAGCCGTTGACGGAGGGCAGCGTCGTGGCGTCCGACGCCTTCTTTCCCTTTGCGGACGGCCTGGAAGCCGCGGTCGCCGCCGGCGCCACGGCAGTGATCCAGCCCGGCGGGTCGATGCGGGACAGCGAGGTGATCGCGGCGGCGGACGCGGCGGGAGTCGCGATGGTGCTGACGGGGATGCGCCACTTCCGGCACTGACCGCCGCACCGGGCGGTTCGAACAAGCCGACCTGCTCGCGACGGTCGATGGCATCATGCGGGAAAGCCGGCGCTTCCCTCTTGTACGCCCCGCCGCAACGTTCAGCGTCGAGGCCATGATCGGCATGGCCAAGAGCACCAATCACCGCTTCCGGGTCATCACGATCTTCCGGCGTTGACCATGCCCGGCTCGTCCTCCGCCGCCGCCCGCATCGCTGCCCACACGGCCGCCATGTCCGCGCGCTCCGTGGGTTCAGCACCAATGGACACCCGCACCATCCAGCGCCCGTCAATCGTCGCCGGGGTCAGGTAGGCCGCGCCGGACCGGTTGACCCGCTCGGCCCAGGCGCGCGTGTGCGCGTCGAGGGCGTCGCCGGTCAGCCCCGCCGGCTCATGCCGCACGCAGACCGTCTGCAGCGGCACCTGCGCCACAACCGTCCAGCCCGGCGCGGCGGCGATCTCCCCCGCAAGCCAGGCCGCGTTGGCGAGGTCGCGGCGCAGCCGGGCGGCCAGGCCCTCGATCCCTTGCTCGCGGATCAGGAACCAGAGCTTCAATGCGCGGAACCGCCGGCCGAGCGGGATGCCCCAGTCGCGCAGGTTGCGCACCCGGTCGTCTACGCCGCTTTGCAGGAAGCTCGGGTTGGTGGACATGACCCGCATCAGGTGCCCGGCGTCCCGCACGTAGTAGAGCGAGCAGTCAAACGGCGCGCCCAGCCATTTGTGGGCGTTGACCACGATGCTGTCGGCGCCCTCGATCCCGTCCCACAGGTGCCGCATCTCCGGCAGGATCATGGCGCTGCCGGCCATCGCCGCATCGACGTGCAGCCAAACGCCGTGGCGCACCGCAACGTCTGCGATGCCCGCCACCGGGTCGATGGCCGTGGTCGCCGTCGTGCCGGTGGTCGCGACGATTGCCGCCGGCCGCAGCCCGGCCCGGCGGTCCTCCGTGACCATCGCTTCCAGCGCGTCGGGCCGCATCGCGTGGTCGGCGTCGCAGGGCACCAGCCGCACAGTGTCGCGGCCCCACCCAGCCAGCAGCGCCGCCTTGTCCACGGAGCTGTGGCTTTGGGCCGAAACGTAAACGGTCAAGGGCGCCGACTCCGCCTGCAAGCCGCCGCGGGCCAGCGCGAAGTCCGTCGCCCGCTCCCGCGCGCAGATCAGCGCGACCAGCGTGCTGGTCGATGCCGTGTCCTGGATGACGCCGCTCCATGCGTCGCCCAGCCCGAGCATCTGCCGCATCCAGTCGGTCACGACCTCTTCCAACTCGGTGAGCGCCGGGCTGGATTGCCACGACAAACCGAGCACGCCGAGGCCTGTGCTGGCGAGGTCGCCGAGCACGCCGGACAGCAGCGCGTTGGCTGGGAAGTAGCCGAAGAAGCGGGGGTGCTGCCAATGCGAAAGGCCCGGCATCACCAGGCGTTGCAGATCCTCGATCACCCGGCCGAACGGCTCGGGATGGCGGGGCGGCTCGAAGGGAAGCAGCGCGCGCACTGCGCCTGGCTCAGTCGGTGCCATGACGGGCTGCGCTGCAAGCGTTTCGCGGTAGTCGGCGATCAGGTCGATCAGGTGGTGCCCATGGGCACGAAATTCGTCAGGGGTCATGGCGCCTCCGGCCGTATGCGGTGCCGGGGCTGTCCGGCGATGGCGGCACGCCTCCGTGGAGGCGTGCCGCCGCCGGGTAGATTATAGACCGCGGCCTGAGCGCACCATGGCCTCACGCCGGGGCGCGCCGACGCCGCCGCCGAACCACGCCGCAACCGCGCCGAGCGCCAGCGCGATGAAGCCGAAGATGCCGGCGCTGGCGAGGCTCTTGCGCGTCACCTCGGCCGCCTGCTGCGCCTTCTGCTTCACCTGGTCCGCCGTCTGCCGCGCCTGCTGCTCGGTCTGCTGCAGCCGGGTGCGGGCCTCGTCGGGGCTGATGTTCGCCGTCTTGGCCAGGGCATCCACGGCGCGGTCCCGTGCCGCCGATGCCGCGGCCTGGTCGCCGCTCACGCTGGCCCGGACATAGGTCATGATGTCATCCTGGGCGTTCTGCGCCTCGTCCGGGTTGACCAGGCGCTTGACCTGGGCTTGCAGTGCGTCGCCGTTGGTGTTCTGCGCGACGCCCGACACGGCCGAAGCCGCGCCCCGTCCGGCCGCGCCCACCGTGCTGCCCAGCGCGTTGAACGTGCCGCCGATGATCCCGCCCACCGCCGAGGTCAGCATGTAGAAGATAACCAGCGTCGCCACGCACCAGGACACGAAGCCGTGCCAGTTCGCGGTGTTGTTGTCCGACGTGCCGCATAGACGCCCGGCCACCACGCCGCCGACGAACGACGCGATGAGGCCCGACAGCGTCCACCAGATGCCCGCCGTCAGCGAGAAGCCGGAGGCCGACGGGTTGTCGCTCGTGTTCGCCGCGTCAAGCGATGACGCGCCGATGCCGATGCCGAGGATGTTCAGCAACAGCTGCACGACCATGGCCGCGACGACGCCCGCCAGGATCGCGCCCCAGGAGACGCGGTTGCGCATGAACGTGCGCTGGTCATCAGGCACGACGGCATCAGCCGAGCCGCCCGGATAGGTGGGGATCAAGGCCATGACGCGCCCCCGTCAGCGGTGCATGAGGCGGGCGAGCACATAGCCGACGCCGACCGCCCCGAGCAGGGCCATCATCGGGCGGTCCTTCAACAAGCTGTCAACCTGCGCGCCGAGCGTGTCGGCGCCCTCGCTCAGGGTGTCCTTGGCGGAGCCGTAGGCGTTCTGCAGCTGCCCGCTGACTTGGTCGGCCTTGCCCTCGGCCTGCATCTTGTTGTCGCCCAGCAATCCGCCGGCGGCATCCTTCACCTTGCCGCCGATGTCGGTGGCACTGCCCTTGACGCGATCCTCGTCCATGTCTGCTCTCCTTGATGCATCTGAACCGGTGTGTCCGATCCGATGTAATACCCTCTAA
Organism: uncultured Acetobacteraceae bacterium; assembly: GCA_964247405.1. Classification (GTDB taxonomy): domain Bacteria; phylum Pseudomonadota; class Alphaproteobacteria; order Acetobacterales; family Acetobacteraceae; genus CAHJXG01. The sequence goes on along the minus strand of CAXTUQ010000163.1, from coordinate 5,384 downwards.
CTGCGAAGCGCTCGGCCGGTTGCATGGAAGACGGCAGAGAGTTCGCGCCATGGGCTTCGAAGCGGTCAACAATGCACGATGGAACCGGCAGCCCTCCGCCGTATGGAAGCGGCAGCGAAGGGCTTGTCTGGTTTGCTGGCGTCAGTAGGCGGGGCCGCGGCTGTTCGAGGATGGCGGTTGAGCCGCGCCGGTCCCTCCGAGGCTGATGTTGGGACTGTTGCCGAGCGCACGCGTCCCGCCGCCGTTTGACTCCGTGACGCCGCTGTCAAGCTTTGGGTCGATGGCCGAGCGCTGCGGGCCGCAGGCGCAAACAACAAGGCCAAGCGCAACGGTCGGAACAATGGTGCGAAGCATGGTCCTTCTTCCTTTGATTTTACGTCAGCGCTAAAGACTGCCGGCGCTTTGTGGTTCCCTGCACAATAACTGGAGCGCGTCGCCACGAGTGCCGCCTGGTCCCGCGGCTGAAAACCGTGCGCCGGGGTGCGACAATCCATGGAAGCCACGGGGATGGCCGCCAAGGGCGATCCCGTCATTCATGGCGAATGACCGTCAGCAAGCGTTTCGTGGAAAGTGTTGCACGGATCGCACATTGTAGGCATCTGACCATGCAAAGACGCTGGCTTTGTGGGCAAGCAGAATAGAAAACGGGGGACGCCATGGATGATGCGGCGGTGCGGCGGGCCAGGCGGAACACGATCGGCGACGCCATCGGCCGCGCGGCGGACCGCTTCCGGGACCGCATCGCGCTGCGCTTCGGCGACCGGGCCTGGAGCTACGCGGCGCTCCATGCGGAGGCGACCCGGCTGGCCGCGGCGCTCTGCGCCATGGGGCTGGCCCGCGGCGACCGGGTCGTGGCCTTCGGGCGCAACTCCGACCGCTACCTGCTGTGTTGGCTCGCCTGCTGCAAGGCCGGGCTGATCCATGTCCCCGCCAACTACGCCCTGTCGCCGCCCGAGCTGTCGTTCATCGTCAGGCAATGCGGCGCCCGCCTGCTGCTGCATGACGCCGAGCTGGCGTCCACCGCGCAAGCCGCCGACGCCCCGGCGGTCCAGCCATTCGACGCGCTCACGCCTGCCGGCGACCTGCCCGCGGCGGTCGGCGACGCCGTGGACGACGATGACGTGGCGCAAATCCTCTACACCTCCGGCACCACGGGCGCCCCGAAAGGGGCGATGCTGACCCACCGCGCGCTGCTCACCCAATATGCGAGCTGCATCGTCGCGCTTGACTTCACCAAGGGCGACCGGGTCCTCGCGGCGCTGCCGCTCTATCACACGGCGCAAATGCACGCCCTCGCCATGCCGCAGTTCATGGCCGGGGCGGAGATCTTCTTGATCGAAAGCCCGGTGCCGGCCCGATGCCTGAAGTTGATCGAACGGCACCGCCTGACCTCGTTCTTCGCGCCGCCCACCGTCTGGATCAGCCTGCTCCGCCACCCCGACTTCGCGGCCCGCGACCTCCGCACGCTGCAAAAGGCGTATTACGGCGCCGCCATCATGCCGGTCCCAGTGCTGCGCGAGATGCGGGAGCGGCTGCCGGGCATTCGCGTTTACAACGCCTACGGCCAGAGCGAGATCGCCCCCGTAGCGACCGTACTGCTTCCAGAGGAACATGATGCCCGCCCGACCTCCGTCGGCCGCCCCGTCCTGCACGTCCAAACGCGCGTGGTCGATCCCGACATGCGCGACGTTCCGCCGGGCGAGCGCGGCGAGGTCGTCCACCGCTCCCCTCAGCTCATGCTCGGCTACTGGGACGACCCGGCGGAAACCGCCCGGGCGTTCGAGGGCGGCTGGTTCCACTCCGGCGATGTCGGCACCTTTGATGCCGAGGGCTACCTGTATATCGTGGACCGCATCAAGGACATCATCAACACCGGCGGCGTCCAAGTCGCCAGCCGCGAGGTGGAGGAGGCGCTGTTCACCCATCCCGCCGTGTCCGAGGTCGCGGTCATCGCCGTGCCCGACCCGAAATGGATCGAGGCCGTCGCCGCCGTGGTCGTGCTGCGCGACGGCGCCGCTGCCACGGAGACCGAGCTGGTCGAGCACGCCCGCGCGAGGCTCGCCCCCTTCAAGCTGCCCAAGCAGGTGTTCTTCGCCGAAAGCCTGCCGAAGAACACCGCGGGCAAGCTGCTGAAGCGCGAACTCCGCCTCCGCTACGCCGGCACAGGCGCCGCGGTGATGGGGTTGGAAAGCGCCTGACCCGGGCTACCCCTGCCCGTCGCCCCCGCAGGCTACGCCTGCCCGTCGCCCAGGTCCTCGTGCCAGGTCCGCCCGTCCCGCTCGATCAGCGCGATGGCCGCGGTCGGCCCCCAGCTCCCGGCGGCATAGGGCCGCGGACGGTCCGCCCGGCTGCTCCAGGCTTCCATGATCGGCGACACCCATTGCCACGCCGCTTCCACCTCGTCCCGCCGCATGAACAGGGTGGAGTTGCCCCGCACCGTATCCATCAGCAGCCGCTCGTAGGCGTCCGGGAACCGGCCGCCGAACGTCTTCTCATAGCTGATGTCGAGGCCGGTGGGGCGAAGCTGCAGGCCGCCGGGGCCGGGGTCCTTGGTCATCATCTCCAGCCGCATCCCCTCCTCCGGCTGCAGCCGGATGATCAGCTTGTTGGCCGCCAGCGTGTGCTCCTTGGGGAAGATGGAGAACGCCAGGCTGCGGAACTGCACCACGATCTCCGACACCTTCTGCGGCAGCCGCTTGCCGGTGCGCAGATAGAACGGCACCCCGGCCCAGCGGCGGCTGTTCAGCTCCGCCTTGATCGCGACGAAGGTCTCGATGGTGCTGTCGTTGTGGCCGAGGTCGGCGAGGTAGCCCGGCACCGGCTGCCCGTTCACCGCCCCCGCGGTGTACTGCCCGCGCACCGTCAGCGCCGGCACCTCGTAGGCCTCGAGCGGGCGGAGGCTGCGCAGCACCTTCAGCTTCTCGTCCCGCACCGCGTCCGCCTGCAAGGACACCGGCTGCTCCATCGCCAAGAGGCACAGGAGCTGCAGCAGGTGGTTCTGCACCATGTCGCGCAGCGCGCCCGAATGGTCGTAGTAGCCGCCCCGCCCCTCGACGCCCACCGTTTCCGCAACCGTGATCTGCACGTGGTCGATCACGTCGGCGTTCCACAGCCGCTCGAAGATCGTGTTGGCGAAGCGCAGCGCCATCAGGTTCTGCACCGTCTCCTTGCCGAGGAAATGGTCGATGCGGAAGGTGCGCGCTTCCGGGAAGCAATGCCCGACCTCGTCGTTGATGGCGCGGGCGGACTCAAGGTCGCGGCCGATGGGCTTCTCCAGCACCACCCGCGCGTCGTTCTCGTTCAGGCCGTTGCTCGCCAGGTTGTCGCAGATCGGGCCGAACAGGTCGGGGGAGGTCGCCAAGTAGAACACCCGCACCCGGTCGGGCGCCAGCAGCCCTTGCAGCTCCGACCAGTCCTGCTTCTCCGCCGCCGCGTCCAGCCGGACGTAGCGCAGCATCTTGTGGAAGCCCGCCTCGGCGTCGCCCTTCAGGTCGCCCGCCCCGACATACTGCCGCAGCGCCTTCTTCGCCCGGCTGCGGTAGGCCTCGATGGACAGGTCGGACCGCGCAACGGCGATGATCCGCGAGTCCTCCGGGATTTGGCCATCGAGGAAGCGGTGGTACAGGGCCGGCAGCAGCTTGCGCAGCGTCAGGTCGCCGGTGCCGCCGAAAATGACGAAATCGAACGTGGGAACGGGAATGATCTTCGACATCGGGCAACACGCCTGCTGTGGTGGACACCGCCGGGTTAGCACGGGGGCGGCGCCACGGCCAAAATGGCGGCGCCCGCGTTGACCGCGCAGCCCGCTCCCGGCCACGATGGCCGGCATGGGCATGGGCATGCGGCGTGCCTCGGGGGCGGCCATGGCGCATTGGATCAGGTTCGAGCACGCAGGGACAGAGGAGTTCGGCTCGCTCGACCCGGCGAGCGGTCAGATCGACGTGCACGAGGGCGGCCTTTTCACCCATCCCGCCCCAACCGGGCGGCGCACCCGCCTCGATGACGTCCAACTGCTGCCGCCGGTCGCGCCGGGCAAGTTCATCGGGCTGTGGAACAACTTCCACGAGCTCGCGGCCAAGCTCGGCACGTCCGTCCCGACGGAGCCGCTGTATTTCCTGAAAGCGGCGACGAGCCTGCTGCCGTCCGGCGGGGTGATCCGCGCGCCCGCGGGCTATGCCGGCAAGATCGTCTATGAGGGCGAACTCGGCATCGTCGTCGGGCGGCGCTGCCAGGGCGTCAGCGAGGCGGAGGCGGCAGAGGCGATCTTCGGCTATACCTGCGTCAACGACGTGACCGCACTCGACATCCTCCATGCCGAGCCCTCCTTCCCGCAATGGGCGCGCGCCAAGAGCTGCGACGGCTTCGGACCCTGCGGCCCGGTCATCGCCACCGGCCTCGACGCCTCCACGCTCCGCGTCCGCACCCTGCTGAACGGGCGGCAGCGGCAGGACTACCCGGTGGCCGACATGATCCTGCCGCCCGCGCGCATCGTCAGCCTGCTGTCCCGCGAGATGACGCTTGAACCCGGCGACCTCATCGCCTGCGGCACCTCCGTGGGCGTGCTGCCGATGCGCCCCGGCGCCGTGGTCGAGGTCGCCATCGACGGCATCGGCATCCTGCGCAACACGGTCGCGGACCAAAAGCCGGCGTAGCGGGTCCGCGTCAGCCAGGCCCGGCCGCCGCCAGCCCCGCGCTCGCGGCCCGCGCCTGCGCGTAGCGCAGCGGACGCAGCACAAGGAGCGCCAGCGCCACCACCAGGAAGTTCACCAGCGCCGCCACCATGAACACCGCCTGCCAACTGCCGCTCGCCGTTTGGATCACGTTGGCGAACGGCACCAGCAGGGCGGAGGCGCCCTTGGCGGTGTAAAGCAGGCTCGCGTTCACCGTCGCGTATTTCGGCCCGAAGGCGTCCGTGCAGGTGGACGGGAACAAGCTGAAGATCTCGCCCCAGGTGAAGAAGATCAGCCCGGCGAACAGCACGAACAGCCACGGGTTGCCGCCAAGCGACCCGAGCAGCAGGTAGGACAGCCCGCCAATGGAAAACGCGATCACCATCGTCGGCTCCCGCCCGATCTGGTCGGACACCCAGCCGAAGAACGGACGTGCCGCCCCGTTCATCACGTTGTCCACCACCAGCGCGACCGCCAGCGTGGACGCCCCCAGGAACAGCGCCGTGTTGGAGACGCCGAAGTCGGACGCGATCAGCGCAAGCTGCGCCGTTGCCATCAGGCCGCTCGCGGAAACCATGACGAACATCGCGTACAGCAGCCAGAACACCGGGCTGCGCAGCATCTCGCGCGGGTTGAAGCTGAACAGCGATTGCGGCAGCTTGCGCGACGGCGACTGCGGCAGCGCCTCCCCGGGGTCAGGCGCGCGCAACAGCC
>CAXTUQ010000162.1:0-10411 GCA_964247405.1 uncultured Acetobacteraceae bacterium | reverse complement strand
CGCCAGCCCCGCCGCCGCCCCGGCGAACAGGAACACGCACACCAGGAGCACCGGCTTGGAAATGCCGGACGCCTCCGCCGCGACCTCCGCCTCACGCGTGGCGATCAGGGCGCGGCCGAACCGGCTGCGGGCGATGTTGGCGGTCATCCAGGTGCAGACCGCAGCGATGCCCAGGCAAAGGTAGTACAGGCCCCAGGCGGTATCGAACGGCACCGGCATGGACGGCCCGGCGACGCCGACCCCGCCGCCGGTGACGCTCTGCCAGCCGAGCGCCACCTGGGTGACGATGGTGGCGAAGCCCAGCGTGGTCATAGCGAAGTAGAAGGTCCGCAAGCGCAACGCCGGCAGGCCCACGACCACGCCGCACACCGCCCCCATGGCGGTGCCCCCGGCCAACGCCAAGGCGACCGGCGCCGGCGGCAGCACGGTGCCCGCCGCCAGCACGCTGGCCGTGTAGGCGCCCAGCGCGAACAGCGCGACGTAGCCAATCGCGAGCTGCCCGGCGAAGCCGACGATCAGGTTCAGCCCGGCGACCAAGATCCAGTAGATCGCCGCCCGGGTCGCAATCAGGGCGTAGTAGTCGTTGCCGGTCAGCGGCAGGACGGCAGCCAGCGCCAGCAGGACGAGGAAGGCGATCAGTGCCGGACGATGCAGCAGCTTCGCGCCACGGGCCGGCGCAGCGCGGCTCCCTGCATCCATGGTCCCGGAAGCGGAAAGCGGGACGGGGTCCATCATACCCGCCGCGCCGCCCCGGTCCCGAACAGCCCCTGCGGCGCGGCCAGCAGCACGGCGATGAACAGCACGAACACCGCGACCGAGGCGAAAATCCCGCCAAAGGTGAAGTTGGCCGCCTGCTGGAACAGCCCGAGCGCCAGCCCGCCGATCACCGCGCCGCGGTTGTTGCCCAGGCCGCCCAACGCCACCGGGATGAAGCCGTAGAAATTCAGCAAGGGGCCGTTGGCGAAGAAGGCGAGCAGCAACTGGCCGCCCGAGAACCCGGCCAGCGCCCCGATCGCCCCCGCCATCGTGTAGCTCGCCACCCGCAGGTTCCGCTCCGGCAGCCCCAGCGCCCGGGCGGCGAAGTTGTCCTCGGCCACCGCGAGGAAGGCCCGCCCGACCAGCGTGCGGCGATACAAGTACTCCAGCCCGCCCACCGTCACCGCGCAGGCGATCACCGGCAGCCAGTACTTCTCGTCCCACACGCCCACACCCATCGGAACCAAGGACGGAAACGGCCGCGGCTCCGTGCTCCATTCGATGGCCGTGACCTGCTGGATCAGCAGCGCCAGCGCCAGCGTCGTCAGGACATAGAGATGCTGGTCGAGGCTTTTCAGCACCGGGCGCACCGCGACGAACTCCGTCACCACGCCCACCAGCGCGCAGGCGAGAAGCGTCAGCGGCAGGCCGACGATGACCGGCAACCCCCAGCGCAGCATGAACAACGACCCGAGCACGCCGCCCAACATGCCCAGCATCCCCGCGGTGAAGCTCATGACGCGCGAGGTCGCGAACATCGTGTTGTAGGTGATGCCGATCAGCGCATACACCGCGCCCAAGGCCAGGCCGGACGCGATGATCGAGGCGAGCATGTCAGGCATAGCCCGGCGCCAGCGCGAAGGAGCCGGACTTCGCCGTGTTGGCGGCCGACATCACCACCGCGTCCTCCGGATAGCCGTTGTGCTGCTCCTTGGTGAAACGGTAGTCGCCGAAATACCCGGGATACGGATTGAGCGCGTTCCAATACCCGATGATGCCGGGACCGGACGTGTCACCGGTGGCCTCCACGGCACGGGCGACCAGGTTGACGGCGTCCACGCCGCAGGCCACCCACCACAGCAGCGAGTCCGACAAGTTGACCTTGCCGGCCAGCCGCTCCACCAGCTCCTGGCTGCGCGGCGGCAAGGCGCCCGTCGCGTCGTAGCTGCAGCTCCGGTAGCCGACGGCATAGACCTTGTCCCAGTTCGCCGGCTTCGCGATCAGCCCGGCGATGTCGCCCGAGGCCAGCGCCGGGTGGCCGGCGAACGGCACGTCCCACCCCATGGCCGCCCGCGTGTTGAGCAGGCGGGCGATCATGCCGGTGGACACGGTCCAGACCACGACCGCCTCCGCCCCGGCGTTGCGGGCGCGCAGCATGTCGGGCGTCATGTCCGGCTGGTTGGCGTCGATGTTGGCCACGACGACCGCCTCCGCCCCCGCCTTCTTGAACCCGGCCGCGCAGGCGTTGGCGGCAGTCACGCCGTAGCCGGTGGTGTCGCCGAACACCGCGACCTTCTTGGTTTTCAGCACGTTGAGGCAGTAGTTGCGCGCGGCCTCGTCCCATTGCCCGTTGGACGGCGCGATGCGGAAGGCGTTGGGGAACTTCACCGGGTCGATCAGGGTATCGACCACGCAAGGGTGGATGTTGGGCATCTTGGCGCGCGCCATGATCGCCGTGACCGCCAGCGACTCCCCGGAGTTGGTTGGCCCCCAAATGGCATGGACCTTCTGCTGGCTGATCATCTCCTGCGTCGCGTTCACGCATTTGGTCGGGTCGCCCTGGGTGTCCCGCGTGACCACCTCGACGGTGCGGCCCTTGACGCCGCCGGCCGCGTTGATGGCGTTGGCCGCGAACTCCACCCCGCGGTTGAAGCCAATCCCCGGCGCCGAGCCGGCCCCGGTGAGCGTCGTCAGCCAGCCGATCCGGATCGGCTCATTGGCGGCAAGCGCCGGGCGGGGCAATCCCGCAGCCGAGGCCCCGATTGCGGCGGTGCTGCCCGCCAAGACCTGGCGACGGGTGAGATCCATACGCTTGCTCCCTACAGGCTTTTTTCATTGCCCCGGATTGGTCCCGGGTCGTTCGGCAAGCCTAGCGCGACAGGTGCGCGATGTAATCCCTGTTGAAGGTGAACCCCCAGCCTGGCCGCTCCGGCACGACGGCGCTGCCATCCCGGAACTCAAGCGTCTCGTTGTACAGGCGCGAGAACCAAGGCATGTATTCCAGGAACGTCGCGTTGCTGAGCGCGCCCAGCACCTGCACGCTGGTTTCCGGGAACAGGTGGCTGGACACGGCGATGTCGTGGCTTTCGGCCATGTGGCCCACCCGCATGAATTCGCTGACCCCGCCGACGCGCTGCAAGTCCGGCATCAGGATGTCCGCGGAGCGAAGCTCCAGCATCCGGCGGAAGCCGTAGCGGGTGTATTCCGTCTCGCCGCTGGCGATGGGGGTGTCCAGCGCCGCGGCCACCCGGGCGAGGCCGTCCAGGTCCCAGGCAGGCAGCGGCTCCTCGAACCAGGTGAGGCCGAACGGCTCCAGCCGACGGCCGAGCCGGATCGCCTGCGCTTCCGTCAGGCCCTGGTTGGCGTCGGCCATCAGCTTCACGCTGGGGCCGATGGCGTCCCGCACGGCCTTGACGCGGGCGATGTCCTCCGCCGGGTCGGGGAGGCCGAGCCGCATCTTCATCGCGCGGAAGCCCTGGGCCACGAAGCCCTGGGCCTCCTGCACCAACTCGTCCATGGAGCGGGACAGCCACAGGCCGCCGCTGTGATACGCCGGCACCCGGTCCTGCGCCCCGCCTAGCAGGCGATACAGCGGCAGCCCCGCCGCCTTGCCCAGGGCGTCCCATAGCGCCCCGTCAATCGCGGAGATGCCGGCGACCGGCACGCCCTTGTGGCCCAGGAAGTTGATGTCCTTCCATGCCCGCGCCCAGAACCCGGCGATGTGCCCGGCATCGCACCCGACCGCCACGTCGGCCAACTCATCCACCATCTGGCGCAGCACGGCCGTGCGCCGGTCGTTCAAGGTGAAGATCAGGTTCTCGCCGGTGATCCCGCTATCCGTCCCGACCGTGACCAGGATGCAGCCGAAGCTGGCGATCTGGCCCAAGGCGCTGCCGATGGGCTGGTCCAACCGGACAACCACGGGCTGGGTCTCGACAGTAGTGACTTTCATGCGCTCTCCCTTCTGCTGATCCGGGTGGGCGTGCCGACCGTGCAACGGGCCAGCACGGCGGGGTCGGGGTCGCAGCCAAGGCCGGGGCCGCCCGGCACGGCGAGCTTGCCGTCCGCCGGGCGCACCCAGGGGTCGAACGGGTTGGCCTCCATGTCGAGCGACAGCACCTCGACCAGCGGGGGCGCGATCAGGGGAGCGTTCACGTGCAGCGTGGCGATGAAGCCAGGTCCGAAATACGGGCTGTGCGGCGCCACGGCGACGCCATGCGCCTGGCACAGATGAATGATCCTGACCATCTCGGTGATGCCGCCGATCTTGGTGACGCTCGGCTGCGCCACGTCGATGGCGCCCGCTTCCAGCAAGGCCTTGAAGCCATAAAGCCCGGCCACGTTCTCGCCCGCCGAGATCGGCTCCCCAGCACAGCGCACGCTGGCCAGGCCGTGCACGTCCTCCGGCGGCCAGACCGGCTCTTCCAGCCAAGCCAAGCCATCGCCTGCGAGCGAGGCGGCCATCTCGCGCGCCGCCGGGGGCGACCAGGCGCAGTTCACGTCGAGCATGATGGCGGCGTCCTGCGCGCCGGACGCTCCCCGCGCCGCGAGGACGGCCGCGCGGGTCGTCTCGTGCAGCTTGATCGAGCGGTAGCCGGCCGCGCAGGCTGCCGCGGTGTTGGCGGCAACCAGGCCGAGGTCGGTGTAGTTGAGCAGGCTGGCATAGGCGTCCATCGGCGGCGCCTCCGCCCCGCCCAGCAGGCGCCAGAGCGGCAGCCCGGTGCGCTTGCCCAGCAGGTCCCACAGCGCGATCTCGATCCCGGCATACGCATAGACGAACGGCCCGTTGCGGCCGAGCAGGTGCAGGGCGTGCAGCATCTGCCGCTGCAGCGCGTTGATGTCGCCTGCATCACGTCCAAGGGCCAGCGGGGCGACAATGGTGTCGAGCGCCGCCTTGGTGGCAGGGATCGCGGCGTGGCCGAACGCCTCGCCCCAGCCGACCAGCCCGTCCTCGGTCTCGACCTTCACCAAGAGGATGTCCATCCGGTCCCACGGACGCTCGGCAAACAGCGGGTGCGGACCGCCCATGGTGAACGGCAGGGAGACGACCGAAGTCTCGATGGCGGCGATACGCATGAACCGGACGCTACAGCCGCCATCGGATAAGCTCAATTGAGATCGGCACGGCTCATGCCCGGGCTGGCATGGGCGTGGCGGTGCTCAGCCGTCTGTATTACCCTCGCTGCAGCGCCCCCGCGACGAGATGGGCGACGGAGATGTTCCATGCCGCTCAACCGCCGCGGCCTGCTTGCCGCCGCCGCCCTCGCGCCGCTCCGTGCCCACGCCCAAACAGCCGCCCCGCTGCGCATCGGCGTGCTCACCGACCTGTCGGGCCAGTATCGCGACAACTCCGGCCCGACCAGCGTGCTCGCGGCCCGCCAGGCCGTCGAGGACTTCCGGCCGGACCAGCACGGCTTCGCCGTCGAGATCCTGGCCGCCGACCACCAGCAGAAGCCCGACGTCGGCGCCGCCATCGCACGGGCTTGGTTCGACCGGGACGGCGTGAGCGCCGTCGCCGACGTGAACAACACCGCCATCGCGCTGGCCGTCCGCACCCAGGCGGTCGAGAAGGACCGCGCCCTGCTCATCAGCGGCGCGGCGTCGGCCGACCTTTCGGGCAAGTCGTGCAGCGCCAACCAGGTCCATTGGGCGCCGGACACCTGGGGCAACGCGCATTCCACCGGGGAGGCGCTGCTGCGGGCCGGGCGGAAATCGTTCTTCCTGGTCGTCGCCGACTACATCTTCGGCCACACCCTGGAACGGGAGGTGGCCGCCCTCGTGCAGGCCGGCGGCGGCACGGTGCTGGGATCGGTCGCCTACCCCTTCCCGGGCACCACGGACTTCTCCTCTTTTTTATTGCAGGCGCAGGCCAGCGGCGCCGACGTGGTCGCGTTCTGCAACACCGGCGGCGACATGGAGAACGCGGTCAAGCAAGCGGCCGAATTCGGCCTGTCACGCGGCGGCCGGGCGGTGGCGCCGATGTTCGGCTTCATCACCGAGATGAAGGCGGTCGGGCTGCAGACCGGCCAGGGCCTGTTCCTGACCGAGACGTTCTACTGGGACCTCAACGACCGCACCCGCGCCTTCACCCGGCGCTTCCTGCCCCGAACGCCCGACAACTACCCGAGCAGCTTGCATGCCTCCTGCTACAGCGCCGTCACCCATTACCTGAAGGCCATCGCCGCCGGCGCCCCGCGCACCTCCGGCCGGGCGGCCATCGCGGCGATGAAGGCCATGCCGACCGACGACGACTGCTTCGGACCGGCCAGCATCCGAGCGGACGGGCGGTTCCTGTGCCCCACCCATTTGTTCCAGGTGAAGGCGCCGGCGGACAGCACGGGTCCGTGGGACATCTTCCGCCTGGTCTCCTCCACGCCCGGGGACCGCGCCTTCCGGCCGCTGGCCGCGGGCGGCTGCACGATGGAGCCGGCATGAACGCGCTTGCGCCGACCGGCGCAGAGGCAGTCCCGGACAGCCGCGGGCTGAACCTGTACCGGGCCGACCCGGCGCTCGCCCGCCTGGCGGCGCTGTACCTCCCGCCGGACCTGTTCGAGCATCTTGCGCCGCACCTGGACCGCCTGGGCGCCCTCGCGGGCGGCAGCCTGGACGAGATGGCCGGCGCCGCCGACCGCAACCCGCCGACGCTCCGCCACCGCACCCGCCGCGGCGAGGACGTGCAATCGGTCGAGAAGCACCCGGCCTTTCGCGAGATGGAGCGGCTGGCCTTCGGCGAGTACGGCCTGGCCGCCCTGTCCCACCGCGGCGGCGTGCTGGGCTGGCCGGCACCGATGCCGCCGGCGGCCAAGTACCTGCTGACCTTCCTGTTCGTGCAGGCGGAGTTCGGGCTGATGTGCCCTGTCAGCATGACCGACAGCCTGACGCGGACCCTGCGCCGCTTCGGCGACCCGGCGCTGGTGGCACGCTACCTGCCGGCGCTGACCAGCCAGGATATGGACCTGCTGGCCCAGGGCGCGATGTTCATGACCGAGCAGGGCGCCGGGTCCGACGTGGGCGCCACCGCCGTCAGCGCCGCCCCTTTGCCGGATGGCACCTGGGCGCTGACCGGGGACAAGTGGTTCTGTTCCAACCCCGACGCCGCGCTGGCGATGGTGCTGGCCCGGCCGGTCGGCGCGCCGGACGGCATCCGCGGCGTCAGCCTTTTCCTGCTGCCGCGCACCCTGCCGGACGGGCGGGCCAACGCGCTGCACATCGTGCGGCTGAAGGACAAGCTGGGCACGCGGTCCATGGCCAGCGGGGAGGTACAGTTGCGCGGCGCGGCCGCTTGGCTGGTCGGCGACCCCGGCGCCGGGTTCCGGCAGATGGCGGACATGGTCAACAACTCCCGCCTGAGCAACGGGGTGCGGGCCGCCGGCCTGATGCGGCGCGCGGTGACGGAGGCCGGGTTCGTGGCCCGGCGCCGCGTGGCCTTCGGCACCCCCCTGGCCGACATGCCGCTGATGCAGCGGCAACTGCTCAAGATGCAGGTCTGGGCGGAGCAGGCGCGCAGCATGAGCCTGCAAGCCGCCGAGGCGCTGCGCCGGTCGGACGCCGGGGAGAGCGGGGCCTACGCCCTGCTGCGGATTCTCACGCCGTTGCTGAAGTTCCGCGCCTGCCGCGACGCGCGCAAGGTGGCCGGGGACGCCATGGAGGTCCGCGGCGGCTGCGGCTACATCGAGGAGTGGCCGGACGCCCGCGTGCTGCGCGACGCGCATTTGGGGTCGATCTGGGAGGGCACCAGCAACGTCGTGGCGCTGGACGTGATGCGGGCAGCAAAGCGCGACGGCGGGCTGGAGGCGCTGCAGGCGCACCTGCGCGGGCTGGCCGTGCCTGGGCTGGATAAGAGGGGGCTGGACGTTGAGCCGGCGATGTCGCGCGCCGCCGGGCTGGCCGAGGCCGCCCTGGCGCCCGGCGGCACGCACCTGACGCGCCAGGCGGCATCGGCGCTTTACCACGTCGCCTCCGCCGCCGCGATGGCGTGGGAAGCGGCCCGGCTGGACGACCCGGCGCGGCTGGCGATGGCGGGGATGGTCCTGCGCCACCGCGTGCTGCCGCGCGACCCGCTGGCGGTGGACGAGTAGCGCCTCCAGCTCGCGGCAGGCCACGCTCAACAATCGCTGGCATTCCTTGTCATTTCCCAACAAATCAATTGTTAGACGGACCGCTCCCATAATGTATTATGTATTTGCGTCATAAATGATACGGCGGTGCGGTGTGAACATCCTTTTGATCAGCCATGTATGCATCTTGCGGGACGCGTTGGTTGCGGCCTTGCAAGGCGTCCACGGGAACCAGGCCTGCGGCGCGTCATCCCGCGAAACGGTCGAAGCCGCCCTCGCGGCATCCGTGCCCGGCCTCGTCGCCATCGACGCCTCGCACCCCGAAGCGGCCGTGTTGGTCGCCACGGTCCGGGCGCACGCTCCCACCGCGAGCGTCGTTGTCCTGGCCGCGGGCGAGCGGGACGAGGAGTTCCTCGCCTGGGCCGACGTCGGCATCTCCGGGTACTTGGGGCCGGACACCTCGATTGACGGCCTGCTGTCCGCGGTGCGCCGCGTCGGCGCGGGCGAGGTGGCATGCCCGCCGAGGCTGACTGCGCTGCTGCTGAACCGGTTCGCCGGCCGTTCCAGCGAGCGTGCGGACCGGGCCGGGATCTTCTCGCTGACCTCACGCGAACAGGAGATCGCCGGGCTGCTGGCGGACGGCCTGTCGAACAAGCTGATCGCGCGCCGCCTGTGCGTCGCCCTGCCCACGGTGAAGAACCACGTCCACAGCATCCTGGAGAAGTGGGACTGCCGGAGCCGGGGGGAGGCCGCGGCCCGCTACCGTCGCCAGGTCCAGGACGACGCGAGGCCGGGTGGCGGGAAAGTCGTTGATCTGCGGGCAGGCCAGGCGTTTCCGATGGGCGCCGCCCCGTTGCGGACCGGCGGCACGCAGCACCGTGTGTCGGCAGCCTTCAGCCACAAAGCGGCTTGAAAACCGACGCCGGCCATCAGGACCGGGCTGTCCGGACGGCCTCCAAGTCACTTGGGGGCCGTGGCGTGATCCAGCCCGGGAGATGCCGAGCATGACCCCCAACGCCGACGACCCGCGCTCGCTGCGGCGCCTGGAGGACGAGCGGTTCCTGCGCGGCGCCGGGCGGTACGTGGACGACATGCCGGGGGCTGGGCACCTGCACGCGCTGTTCCTGCGGTCCCCCCATGCCCATGCGGAGATCCTGGACATCCGAACGGATGTCGCCGCCGCGATGCCGGGCGTCCAGGGTGTATTCACCGCGTCCGACCTGCTGGCCGACGGCATCCGCCCGATCCCCTGCGCCATGGCGCTGCCGCCCGCCGCCGCCTTGGTCGTCCCATCGCGCCATGCCCTTGCGTTTGGCCGGGTGCGCCATGTCGGCGAGCCTGTGGCCCTGGTGGTGGCAGACAGCGCCGCCGCCGCGCGGGACGCGCTGGAAGGGGTGGCCGTGGCGTATGACGACATGCCGGCAGTGACGGTTCTGGGCGACGCGTTGGCGGAAGGCGCGCCGCAGCTCTGGCCGGAAGCGCCGGGCAACCTGGTGTTCCATTACCAGCGCGGCGACCGTGCGGCGGTGCTGGCGGCCTTCGCCGCGGCGGCCCACGCCGTCAGCCTGGAGCTGGTCAACAACCGGGTCGTCGCCGCCTCGCTGGAAACCCGCACGGCGCTGGCCGAGCATGACCCGTCGACCGGGCGGATGCGCCTGCTGCTGAGCGGCCAGGACGTGCACGGCATCCGGCGCGACCTGGCGCACTGCTTCGGCGTGCCGCCGGAGACGATCCACGTCGTCTGCCCCGATGTCGGCGGCGGCTTCGGCATGAAGAACGTGGTGCATCCCGAGCAGGTCGCGCTGCTTTGGGCGGCCCGCCGCCTCCGCCAGCCGGTGCGCTGGGCAGCGGAGCGCACAGAGGACTTCCTGGCCGGGGCGCACGGGCGCGACAACCTGACGCGGGCGCGGCTGGCGCTGGACGCCGAGGGGCGCTTCCTGGCGCTGCATGTGGAGACCACGGGCAACCTGGGCGCCTACGTGTCCGCCCTCGGACCCGGTGCGCACACGGTGGCGCCCGCCACCGCGATGGGCGGGGTCTATGCCATCCCGGCCGTGTTCATGGACGTGCGCGGCGCCTTCACCAACACCGTGCCGGTGGACGCCTACCGCGGCGCAGGCAAGCCGGAAGCGAACTACGTCATCGAGCGCCTGGCCGACCTCGCCGCGCACCGCTTGGGGCAGGACCCGGCGGCGCTGCGCGAGGCCAACCTGATCCAGACGTTCCCCCACACGAGCGCGCTGGGCATCACGATGGACACCGGGCGGTTCCGCGACAACCTCGCCGCGGTGCTCTTGGCTGCCGACCGCAACGGCTTCGCCGCCCGCCGGGCCGAGGCCGCCGGGCGCGGGCGGCTGCGGGGCTGGGGCGTCGCCTGC
>CAXTUQ010000161.1:0-10463 GCA_964247405.1 uncultured Acetobacteraceae bacterium | reverse complement strand
GTGCCGAAGGAGCGGGGCGGCCCGGGCACGGCGCAGCGGCGCGGCCGGTCGAGCACCTGACGGCCGGGCACCTGACGCATGAGCATCTCCGCCCCCTTCATCGCCCGGCCGGTCGCGACCTGCCTCTTGGCGGTGGCCGTGCTGCTGGGGGGCGTGCTGGGCTACCGGACGCTGCCGGTGGCGGCGCTGCCGACGGTGGACTTCCCGACGATCCAGGTGACGACGCAGTTGCCGGGCGCCGGGCCGGACACGGTGGCGACGCTGATCACCGCGTCGCTGGAGCGGCAGTTCGGGCAGATCACCGGGCTGTCCACCATGACCAGCACCAGCAGCGAGGGCACCAGCCAGATCACGCTGCAGTTCAACCTGAGCCGCAAGCTGGACAGCGCGGCGCAGGACGTGCAGGCGGCGATCAACGCGGCCGCCGGCACGCTGCCGGTCAACCTGCCCTACCCGCCGATCTACGCCAAGGTGAACCCGGCCGACGCGCCGATCCTGTCTCTGGCGCTGACGTCCGACAGCATCTCGATCGACCGGATCAGCGACGCCGCCGACACGCTCTTGCAGCCGAAGCTCAGCCAGATCGACGGGGTCGGCAAGGTCACGGTGCAGGGCGGGCTGCGCCCGGCGGTGCGGGTGCGGGTCGATCCGGCGCGGGTCGCGGCCTACGGCCTGGCGATGGAAGATGTGCGGACCGCCGTCGCGTCCGCCAACGTGAACGGCGCCAAGGGCGGGTTCGACGGGCCGCGCCAGGCCTTTGCGCTCGGCGCCAACGACCAGCTCGTGACGCCGGCCGCCTACAAGGACCTGGTGATCGCCTACAAGAACGCCTCGCCGGTCCGGTTGTCCGACGTGGGCACGGTGATCGGCGGCGTGGAGAACGATCGGGTGGCCGGCTGGTTCAACGGCAACCCCGCCGTGGTGCTGGACATCCAGCGGCAGCCCGGCGCCAACATCGTCTCCACCGTGGCCGCGATCAAGGACGCGCTGCCGGGCTTGCAGCGCGCGATCCCGGCGGCGGTGGCGATGGCGGTCGTGGTGGACCGGACGGAGACGATCCGCGCCTCCGTGGACGACGTGCAGTTCACCCTGATGCTGTCCATCGGCCTCGTGGTGTTCGTGATCTTCCTGTTCCTGCGCAGCGCGCGGGCCACGCTGATCCCGGCCATCGCGCTTCCCTTGTCGCTGATCGGCACCTTCGGGGTGATGGCGCTGTGCGGCTACAGCCTCGACAACTTGTCGCTCATGGCGCTCACCGTCGCGACCGGCTTCGTGGTGGACGACGCCATCGTGATGATCGAGAACGTGGTCCGCTTCATCGAGGACGGGGTGCCGCCGCTGGAGGCCGCCTACCGCGGCGCGGCGCAGATCGGCTTCACCATCGTCTCGCTCACCGTGAGCCTAGTCGCCGTGTTCATCCCGCTGCTGTTCATGACCGGCGTGGTGGGCCGGCTATTCAACGAGTTCGCCGTCGTGCTCAGCACTTCGGTCATCGTCTCCGCCGCCGTGTCGCTGACGCTGACGCCTATGATGTGCGGACGGCTGCTGCGGGCCAACGAGACGCCGAACCGGCTGACGGCCTGGTTCGAGCATGGCTTCGTCCGTCTGACCCAAGGCTACCGGCGTACGCTCGCGGTGGCGCTGCGCCATCAGGGCCTCGTGCTGCTGGTCGCGGTGGGCACGCTGGGCGGCACGGTGCTGCTGTACGTGCTGACGCCCAAGGGGTTCCTGCCGCAGCAGGACACCGGCGTGATCGTCGCGGTGACGGAAGCCTCGCAAAGCGCCTCCGTGCCGCGCATGGCGGGCTTGCAGACGCAGCTTGCAGAGATCGCGCGGCGCGACCCGGCGGTGGCCGGCGTGGTGTCGTTCGTCGGCGCCGGCACCATCAACGCGACGCCCAACACCGGGCGGCTGACCATCGCGCTCAAGCCGCGGCGGGAGCGCGACCCGGCGCCCGCGGTGATCGCCCGGCTGCAGGCGGCAATGTCCGGCGAACCCCTTGGTTCGACGGGCGGCGTGCCGGGCGAAACCAAGCGGTTTGCGCCGGGCATGTCGGTGTTTATGCAGGCGGTGCAGGACATCCAGATCGGCACCCGCATCAGCCGCACCCAGTTCCAGTACACCCTGATCGACACCGACGCGGACGAACTTGCCGCCTGGGCGCCGCGGCTGCTCGCCCAACTGCGCACCATGGCGGACTTGCAGGACGTCGCCAGCGACCAGCAGACCGAGGGCTTCTCGACCCGTATCCAGGTGGACCGCGACGCGGCGATGCGGCTGGGCGTCACCATGCAGGAGGTGCAGGACACGCTGTATGACGCCTTCGGGCAACGGCAGATCAGCACGATCTTCAGCCAGGCCAACCAGTACCGCGTCGTGCTGGAGGCCGATCCGGACTGGCAGGCCGACCCGCACTCGCTGGACCGGCTGCGGGTGCCGGGGCTCGCCGGGGCGCAGGTGCCGCTGTCCGCCATCGCCACCATCACCCGCGGCACGGCGCCGCTCGCGGTCACGCACCAGAGCCAGTTCCCCTCCACGACCATCAGCTTCAACCTGGCGCCGGGGTCGAGCCTCAGCCATGCCGTCGCCGCGGTGGCGCAGGCGGAGCGGGAGATGGGCCTGCCCTCCACCATCGCCGGCAGCTACTCCGGCGACGCGGCGGAGTTCCAGGCGAGCCTGGCGAGCGAGCCGTGGCTGATCCTGGCCGCGGTGGTGGTGATCTACATCGTGCTCGGCGTGCTGTACGAAAGCACCATCCACCCGGTGACGATCCTGTCCACCCTGCCGTCGGCCGGCATCGGCGCGCTGCTGGCGCTGTGGTTCGCCGGGCAGGATCTGTCGCTGGTGGCGCTGGTGGGCATCGTGCTGCTCATGGGCATCGTGAAGAAGAACGCGATCATGATGATCGACTTCGCGCTGGAAGCGGAGCGCGAGGGCGGCCTTTCGCCCTTGGCCGCGATCACCGAGGCGTCCCTGCTGCGCTTCCGCCCGATCATGATGACCACCGCGGCGGCGCTGCTGGGCGCGCTGCCCTTGGTGCTTGAGCACGGCACCGGGTCGGAGCTGCGCTACCCCTTGGGCCTGACCATCGTGGGCGGGCTGCTGCTGAGCCAGGTGCTGACGCTCTACACGACGCCGGTGATCTACCTGGCGTTCGAGCGGACCCGGCGGCGCTTCGCGCGGCGCGCGCCGGCGCCCGCGGAATAGATGGCCGAATGAACATCTCCGCCCCGTTCATCCGCCGCCCGGTCGCGACCTTCCTGCTGGCGTTCGGCCTGTTGCTGATCGGCCTGGTCGCCGTGCGTTTCCTTCCGGTGGCGCCGCTGCCCAGCGTGGACATCCCGACCATCGTGGTGTTCGCCGGGCGCCCCGGCGCCGACCCGGAAACCATGGCCGCCAGCATCGCCGCCCCGCTCGAGCGCCGCCTGGGCGAGATCCCGGGCGTCACGGAGATCACCAGCACCAGCAGCACCGGCAGCACGTCCATCGTCATCCAGTTCGACATCGACCGCCCCATCGAGGGCGCGGCCCACGACGTGCAGGCCGCGATCAACGCCGCCTACACCGACCTGCCTTCCGACCTGCCGACCCGGCCGTACTACCGCAAGTTCAACCCGGCCGAGGCGCCGATCCTCACCTTGTCCATGACCTCCGACGTGCTCGGCCCGGCGCAGGTGTTCGACGCCGCCGACACGATCCTGGCGCAGCGGCTGAGCCAGGTGGAGGGCGTGGCGCAGGTCCAGGTGAACGGCGCGGAGAAGCCCGCCGTGCGGGTGCGGCTCAACCCGGCGGCGCTGCGGGCCGCCGGCCTCAGCAGCCAGGACGTCTATACCGCCATCCGCAGCGCCAACGTGACCGGGCCGACCGGCGGCTTCCAAGGGCCGCAGCGCGCCGAGACCATCGAGCTGAACGGCCAGATCTCCAAGGCGTCCGAGTACGCCCGGCTGGTGCTGAAATCGGCGAACGGCGCGACGGTCCGGTTGGGCGACGTGGCGGAGGTGCTGGACAGCGTCGCCAACACCAAGCTCGCGGCCTGGCAGGGCACCAAACGGGCCATCCTGCTGACGCTGACCAAGACCGCCGGGGCCAACGTGATCGACACGGTGGACCGGGTGCGGGCGGCGCTGCCGCAACTGCTCGCGTGGATACCGCCCGACATCCGCGTGACCACCATCTCCGACCGCACCACGACCATCCGGGCGAGCGTCGCGGACGTGGAATGGACGCTGCTGGCCAGCATCGCGTTGGTGCTGATGGTGGTGGCGGTGTTCATGCGCCGCTTGGTGCCGACGCTGGCCGCGGCGCTGACGGTGCCGCTCAGCATCGCGGGCACGCTGGGGGCAATGTACCTGCTGGGCTACAGCCTCAACAACTTCTCCCTGATGGCGCTGACGATCTCGGTCGGCTTCGTAGTCGATGACGCCATCGTCATGATCGAGAACATCTTCCGCCACCAGCAGCTCGGCCTGCCGCCCCTGCAAGCGGCGCTGGTGGGATCGCGGCAGATCGGCTTCACCGTGGTGTCGATCAGCATCTCGCTGATCGCGGTGTTCATCCCGATCCTGTTCATGGGCGGCCTGCTGGGCAAGCTGTTCCACGAGTTCGCGATGGTGCTGACGGTCGCCATCGGGCTGTCGGCGGTGGTGTCGCTGACGCTCACCCCCATGATGTGCGGGCGGTTCATGGGGCCGCACGTGCCGCCAAAGGGCCTGTGGGGCTTCATCGACCGGGCTGTGGACCGCGGGTTCAACCGGGCGCAGCGCGCCTACCTCCGCAGCCTGGACTGGGCGCTGCGCTGGCGTCGTCTGATGCTGCTGGTGACGCTTGCGGTCGTGGTCGGCACGGTGAAGCTGTATGGCACTGTGCCGAAAGGCTTCCTGCCGATCCAGGATACCGGGCTGCTGATGGGGCAGACCACCGCCAGCCCCGACATCAGCTTCGACGCCATGGCCGCCCGGCAGAAGCTCGTGGTGGACGCCTTGCTCGCCGACCCGGCGGTGGACAGCGTCGGCAGCACCATCGGCATCACCAACGGCTGGTCCAGCATCAACCGCGGGATGCTCACGGTGTCGCTGAAGCCTCTTTCCGAGCGCCGGATCAGCAGCGAGCAGGTGCTCCAGCGGCTGCGGCCCAAGCTGATGCAGATGTCGGGCATCCAGGCCAACCTGTGGTCGGCGCAGGACCTGCGCGGCGGCGGGCGGTCGGGCGGCACCGGCTTCCAGTTCGTCCTGCTCGACCAGGACCTGGACGAGTTGCGGGAGTGGACGCTGAAGCTGCAGGAGGCGCTGCGCGGCGTGCATGGCATCGAGGACGTGTCGAGCGACCAGGACCGCCCGGGTCCGCAGGCCAACGTTTCCATCGACCGGCAAGCGGCGTCCCGCCTCGGCGTCGCGGTGAGCGCCATCGACGCGGCGCTGAGCAACGCCTACTCGCAGCGCCAGATCTCGGTGATCTACACGCAGCGCAACCAGTACCGCGTGGTGCTGGAAACGCTGCCGGGCTTGCAGGTTGACCCGGTGCTGCTGGACCACCTCTACGTGCCCGGCACGGGCGGGCAGCAGGTGCCGATCAGCAGCGTGATCCGCACGGACCGCGCGACGGCGCCGCTCGCGGTGCGCCACCAGGGGCAGTTCCCCTCCGCCAGCATCAGCTTCAACCTGCTGCCCGGCACCTCGCAAAGCGACGCCATCACGCTGGTGACGGAGGCCGCCCGCAACCTGCGGATGCCGGAGGGGGTGCGGACCGAGTTCGCGGGCAACGCCAAGTTCCTGCAGCAGTCGCTGGCCAGCCAGCCCTTCCTGATCGGGGCGGCGTTCATTTCGATCTACATCGTGCTCGGCGTGCTCTACGAGAGCCTGATACACCCGCTGACCATCATCTCGACCCTGCCATCGGCCGGGCTGGGGGCGTTGCTGGCCGTGCTGGTCACGGGCGGCGAGCTGGACGTCCTGTCCATCATCGGCATCGTGCTGCTGATGGGGATCGTGAAGAAGAACGCGATCATGCTGGTGGATTTCGCGTTGGAGGCGGAGCGGGAGCACGGCATGGCCCCGCACGCCGCGATCCTGGAAGCCTGCCGGGAGCGGTTCCGGCCGATCACCATGACGACGCTTGCGGCCCTGCTGGGCGCGGTGCCGCTGGCCTTGGCGGCCGGCACCGGGGCGGAGTTCCGCCGCCCGCTCGGCATCGCCATCTGCGGCGGGCTGATCGTGTCGCAGGTCCTGACGCTTTACACGACGCCGGTGATCTACCTGGCGCTGGAACGGCTGGCGACGGGGCGGCGGGCGCGGCGGGCCGCGGTCAGTCCGCTGCCTGCTGAATAGGCGTGGCAGGCACCGCGCGGTCAATGGCCTCGCCGGACAGGGTGAGCGCCGTGTTGATCAACGCCACATGGCTGAACGCCTGGGGGAAATTGCCCGTGAGGCGGCCGGCCTTGGGGTCGTACTCCTCGCTCAGCAGGCCCACGTCGTTGCACAGCGCCAGCAGGCGCTCGAACAGGGCATGCGCTTCCGCCTGACGGCCTTGCAGGTGCATGGCCGAGGCCAGCCAGAAGCTGCACGCGAGGAAGGCGCCCTCTCCGGCCGGCAGCCCGTCCTTGCCGTCTTCCGTGCGGTAGCGCAGCACGAACCCGTCCACCAGCAGGTCGCGCTCGACCGCGGCGACGGTGCCGCGGATGCGCGGGTCGTCATGCGGCAGGAAGCCCATCATCGGGATCAGCAGCAGGCTGGCGTCGAGCGCCTCCGAGCCGAAGCTCTGCACGAAGCTGCCGAGCTTTTCGTTGTAGCCGTCGCGGCACACCGTGGCATGGATGGCGTCGCGGGTCTCGCGCCATCGGTCGAGGGGCGCCTCCAGGCCGAACGCCTCCGCATCCCTGACCCCGCGGTCGAAGGCGGCCCAGGCCATGACCTTGCTGAAGGTGAAGTGGCGCTGCCCGCCCCGGGTTTCCCACAGCCCCTCGTCCGGCTCCTGCCAGATGGTGCCGAGGTGGTTCAGCAGGGCGCGTTGCAGCGACCAGGTCTCGGTGTTGGTCAGCAGCTTGGCGCCGCGGGCCTGGTGCAGCGCATCCATCACCTCGCCGTAAACGTCGAGCTGCACCTGGGTCGCGGCGGCGTTGCCGAGGCGCACCGGGGCGGCACCCTGGTAGCCCGGAAGGAAATCGACCGTCGTTTCCTCCAGCCGCCGCTCGCCGGCGATGCCGTACATGATCTGCACTTGGTCGGGGCTGCCGGCGATGCTGCGGTGCAGCCATTCGGCCCAGGCCGTGGCCTCGTCGTAGTAGCCGGTGGACATGAACGCGAACAGGGTGATGGTGGCGTCGCGCAGCCAGCAGAACCGGTAATCCCAGTTGCGCGGGCCTTTCAGCGCTTCGGGCAAGGACGTGGTGGGGGCCGCGACGATGCCGCCGGTCGGGGCAAAGGTCAGGCATTTCAGCGTGAGCAGCGACCGCCGCACCGCCGGCGCCCAAGGGCCGTCATACGACATGCGGCCTGACCACGCAGTCCAGAACTGCTCCGTGCGGTACAGCGCGTCGTCGGCGTCGATGCTGAGCGGCCTCGGCAGGTGCGATGCGCTGTGGGTTAGCACGAAGTTGACGGTGTCGCCCTCCGCGACCGTGAAATCGGCGACGGTCTGCATCGCCTCCCCGCGCAACTCCACGTTGGTGCGCAGCACCACCATCTCCGGCCCGGCAATCGCCACGATGCCGTTGCCGCCCTGCCGCTTGGTGACCCAGGGGACGGACGCGCCGTAGTCGAAACGCAGCGACAGCTCCATCCGCATCGGCACGGCGCCGCGCCGGCCCTGGACGACGCGGACGATGCAGCTGTTCGGGCTTTCCGGCACCATGAAGTCGATGATGGCGACCTGGCCGTCCGGGGTGTCGAACACGGTTTCCAGCACCAGGCTGCCGTCCCGGTAGCGGCGGGTGGCCGGCCCGTTCTGCGACTTGGGCGCCAGCAGGAAGCGGCCGTGCTCCTCGTTGCCCAGCAGGGCAGCGAAGCAGGCGGCGCTGTCGAACCGCGGCCAGCACAGCCAGTCGATGCTGCCGTTGCGCCCAACCAGCGCGGCCGTGGTGCAATCGCCGATGAGGGCGTAGTCCTCGATGGGCAGCGCGTTGGCCAAGGTCTGGTCAACCGAACTCTGGTCCATGGTTATCGTGGCCTCCGGGTCGTGGGGAGCGTGGCATCGAGCCATTCGCGCATGAGGCGCGTCGCGGCGTCCGGCCGTTCCATGGGCAGCAGATGCCCGGCGCCCTCCACCACGTGCAGCGTGGCGTCGGGCACAAGGTCCGCGATCTCGGCCGAAAGGTCTGGTGGCGTGAGCTGGTCGCCCGCGCCGACGGCGACCAGCGTGGGCACGGCGATGCGCGGCAGGGCCGGGCGGCTGTCGGGCCGGGCCACGATGGCGGCCTGCTGGCGCAGAAAGGCCGCCGGCCCGACCCGGTCGGCCATCGCCATCACCTCATCGCAGAGCGCTTGGTCATCGAGCCGGCCGGGGTGCAGCAGCAGCGGCAGCAGGCGCGGGGTCACGCCCTTGAACCGGCCGCCGCGGGCGACCAGCGCCATCAGGCCGCGGCGGCGCCGCGCCTGCTCCGGCGTGTCGGGGCGGGCGCTGGTGTCCATCAGGCACACGGCGCTCACCCGCTCCGGCGCGCGGCGCATCAGCGCCAGGGCCGCGTAGCCGCCCATGCTCAGCCCGGCCACGGCGAAGCGGCCAGAAATCGCAGACAGCGCCCGCTCCGCCATGCCGTCCAGCGTGTCGTCCTGCGTGCAGTCCGCGACGATGCAGCGCACCGTGTCGGATAAGGCCTCGACCTGGTCGCGCCAAAGCCGGGCGTCGCACAGCAGGCCCGGGAACAGCAGCAACGGCGGCATGGCATCCCGATGTGTCGCGTCCGCCAATATTGAGGTCATGCAGCGTCGGATTTACCGCGGAAAGCTTGACTTTTGTCAATGTTTTCCCGATATCCCGGCTGCCGCGAGCCTGTTGCCGCGATCGCCGCACGACGGCGATAAGCCACCCTATACCGTATCGAGACATATTTTTGACGGACACTACGACCGCCACCGCGGAAGATGCTGCACACGTTGATCCCGAGGGGTCAACCGACGCGGGAAATGAGCCTGCGGAGGTTACGCCGGCAGAGCAGCCGCTGCACGTGGCTGGAAGCGGGTCGGACGCCGCCGTAGGCTCCGCAGCCGCGTTGAATGCTGAGCCGTCAGAGGGCATGACCGCCGACGAGGCCGCCTATCATGATGAGGCGGAGGCCGAGCCGAACGGCTTCACCGACCTCGGCCTATCGCCGGAAATCCTGCGCGCCATCGACGACATGGGCTACCTCACGCCCACCCCGATCCAGGCGCAGGCGATCCCGACCGTGCTGATGGCGCGCGACGTGCTGGGCTGCGCGCAGACCGGCACGGGCAAGACCGCGAGCTTCGTGCTGCCCTTGATGGACATCCTGTCGGGCAGCCGGGCGCGGGCGCGGATGCCGCGCAGCCTGATCCTGGAGCCGACACGCGAGCTGGCGCTGCAGGTGGCCGAGAACTTCGTCAAGTATGGCAAGTACCTGAAGTTGAACCACGCCTTGCTGATCGGGGGCGAAAGCCTGTCCGATCAGAAGGAAGCGCTGATGCGCGGCGTCGATGTGCTGATCGCGACGCCGGGCCGCCTGATGGACCTGTTCGACCGCGGCGGCCTGCTGCTGACCGACACCAAGATACTGGTGATCGACGAGGCGGACCGGATGCTCGACATGGGTTTCATTCCGGATATTGAGAAGATTGTGGGCTTCCTGCCCAAGATGCGGCAGACGCTGCTGTTCAGCGCGACCCTGGCGCCGGAGATCCGGCGGCTCGCCGACGCCTTCCTGTCCAACCCCAAGGAGATCACCGTCAGCCGCCCGGCCAGCGTGGCATCGACGATCATTGCCGGGCTGACGGTGGTGGACGAACTCGACAAGCGCGAGGCGCTGCGCCGGCTGATCCGCAGCGAGGACGTGCAGAACGCGCTGATCTTCTGCAACCGCAAGCGGGACGTGGACATCCTTTACAAGTCGCTGAAGCGGCACGGGTTCAGCGTGGGGTCGTTGCATGGCGACATGAGCCAGCCCGAGCGGTTCGCGACGCTTGCGAAGTTCAAGGCGAACGAGATCCGCCTTCTGGTGTGCAGCGACGTGGCAGCGCGCGGGCTGGACATCGGCGGCTTGAGCCACGTCTTCAACTTCGACGTGCCGATCCACGCCGAAGACTACGTCCACCGCATCGGCCGCACCGGGCGCGCAGGCCTGACTGGCCATGCGTTCACCCTCGCCACGCCGGACGACCGGGCATTCGTCGAGGCTATCGAGAAGCTGATCGGCGCCCCGATCCCGCGCATGCAGGTCGAGGGGATGGAGGCGGTTGCGTTCGCCGAGGACGACGGCAAGCGGCGGCGCGGCCGGGGCCGCGGCGCCAAGCCAGCGC
>CAXTUQ010000160.1:0-10486 GCA_964247405.1 uncultured Acetobacteraceae bacterium | reverse complement strand
TCCCGACGCCGAGGTCGATCTTGCTGTTGCGCGGGTCATCGCGGAACAGGCCGATCAGGGCGAGCAGGCCGTCGGGCGGCTGCGGCAGCAGGGTTTGAAACATTGTTATGGGCAATTCCTATCAGGACAGGCCGGAGCCGGCATAGCCCGCGACCATTTCGATCCGCGGCGCGGACGCCACCACCCCGCCGACGCCTCACCGGCTTCTTCCTGGGAGGGCGGAAGGGCACGCTCAGGCGCATGGTGCAGGATGGTGGACGGCCAATGGTGGTCGAGCGGCCTCCATCCCAGTTGCAGCGTGTCGATGTCCCGGGCCAGCGACCACGAGGAGCCAGTTGCGGTGTCCAGCAGCACAGCGCCTTCCTTGCCGATGACAACGATCTGGTAGCGCCCGACTGCGCCCCCGTCTATCGCGCCATCGTCCATCGCCACGTTCATCAGAAGGCGGCGCCCGCGGCCGGCGGGCGCAGGCCGTGGCGCACCCCGCCCGTGCGGACACGTGATGGCGTGGCGCGCAGCGCGGGCCGTGCCCCCTGGGCCACGTCCTGCAGCCCCGCCCGGTCCAGCACGGTGAAGCGGCCCCGCCCAGTCCGGATCAGCCCGGCCTGCTGCAGCGCCGCCGCCGCCACGGTGACGCCCGGCCGGTGCATGCCGAGCATCGCCGAAAGCGCCTCATGGGTGACTTGCACCTCGTTGCCCTCCACCCGGTCGTGCGTCATCACCAGCCAGCGTGCGCAGCGCTCCGTCAAGCTGCGCCGGGCGTTGCAGACGGCGGTCTGCATGACCTGGACGAGCAGCGATTGCGCGAAGCGGGCGCAGGCCAGGTGCAGCGCCGGGCTGCGCTCGACGGCACGGCGCAGGTCGTGGGTGGACAGGCGCAGGGCGGCGCCAGGCATATGCACCACGATGTTGGCGCAGGCGGCGTTCCGCGCGTTCATCGGCGACACGTCGCCCACCATGCCCTCCCGGCCGATCATGGCAACCTGGATGCCGCCCTCCCCATCCGTGGCGTCCGACACGACCGAGACGACGCCATGCTCGATGAAGTAAGCATGCTCGACCGGCTGGCCATGCTCCACCAGCACCTGGTCGCGGACAAGGGACACGCGGACCAGGCCGGCCTTGAACTGATCGTATTCATGGGCCGGCAGCGACGCAAGCAGGCGATTGAGCGGCGTGGAGATGTTGTTGGCATAGAGAGCCATGGCCAAGCCCCTTGGTGAACACCAGCCGCACGGAATGAGGGCTGAACATCGACGAGGCTAATTCGCACTGCACTACAGAGATTGTCGCTAAACTTTGTTAATATTGACGCATCACTTCGTTAGCACGGCCGCGCTATGCGTGGCGCCGCCGCGTCGCACGCGGCGGCGTTGGCAAAGCCTCAT
This sequence comes from uncultured Acetobacteraceae bacterium, assembly GCA_964247405.1. GTDB lineage: Bacteria > Pseudomonadota > Alphaproteobacteria > Acetobacterales > Acetobacteraceae > CAHJXG01. The sequence goes on along the minus strand of CAXTUQ010000160.1, from coordinate 9,098 downwards.
CACGCGCCCTCGATCAAGCCGACGCCGAGCGAGGCGAGGTCGGCCCAATAGCCGGGATAGGTCTTGGCCACGCAGCCCGGGTCAAGAACGGTGATGCCGCCGATCCGCAGCCCGGCGAGCGCGAAGCCCATGGCGATCCGGTGGTCGGAATAGGTCTCGATGCGGGTCGGGCGCGTCGTGCCGGAGAGCGCCGGGTCGGCCGCCACAAGGAGGTCGTCCCCGTCCTCGCGCCCAAGGCCCGGGGCGATGCGCGACAGCTCCGTGGCGAGCGCCGCCAGCCGGTCGCATTCCTTGACCCGCAAATTGGCGACGCCAACGAAGCGGACCGGCGCCGTGTTGAAGGCGGCAAGCACGGCGAGCGTCGGCACGGCGTCCTGCATCTGCGAGCCGTCGATCACGGGCGGCAAATGCGGGAAGCGGGCGATCAGGTCGCGCGCACGGGCGTCGGGCTGGCTCGACGTTTCCGGCGCGAAGCCGAGGTCGATGGCGCCGCCGGTCAGCGCCTCCGCCGCCCAAAGATAGGTCGCGGCCGATGCGTCCGGCTCCACAGCGAAGTCCGTCGCGCGGTATCCGGTCGGCGCGACCCGCCAGCCCGCGTCGCCGGTGGGTTCGACATCGGCGCCGAACGCCCTCATGGCGGCGAGGGTCAGATCGACATAGCCCCGTGCGCCGATGTCGGAGCCAGTCAGCACCACCTCCACCGGCCCTTGCCCGCACGCACCGATCATCAGCAGGGCCGAGACATACTGGCTGGACAGCCCGCCGTCGATCTCGACCCGGCCGCCCGCGAAGCCGCCGCGTCCGCGTACGACGACGGGCGGGCAGCCGCTGTCGGCCACGGCATCCACGCCCAAGCGGCGCAAGGCCGCAACCAGCGGCGCGATGGGCCGCTTGCGCATGTGCGCGTCCCCGTCGATCACCACCTCGCCTTCCACGGCGGCGGCAGCGGCGGTCAGGAACCGCGTGGCCGTCCCGGCATTCCCCAGGCTGAGCGGGACGGCCGGCGCGGCCAGGCGCCCGGTGGCCGTGACCGTGAAGCCCGTGGCAATCGGCTCCGCAACCGCGGCGCCCATGCTGCGGAGCGCCGCCGCCATGAATGCGGTGTCGTCGCTCTTGAGCGCGCCGGTCAGGCGGCTGGTGCCGCGGGCCAGCGCCGCGAGCAGCAGGGCGCGGTTGGTGATCGACTTCGATCCCGGCGGGACGACCCGGCCGCGAAGTGCGCGCCCCGGCGGGACGACGGTCACTGCGGCAGATCGGGCATTCGCGGCGGTCATGGTCGCGTGTTCCTTTGCAAAGATCGGCGCCGGGTCCGGCGGGCGCCCGGGACGGCCCATGCCGGAAGGGTAGCACGGCGGCCGGGCGGCGCTCATCCCCGGTCCCGAAATCGGTTCGCCTTGCTGCTTCGTGTTACTGTTCAACTGTGTTTCCATCTAATGATATTGACCCCAATCAATTCGTTTGACTTTAAAGCCGTATCTTTCAGCAGCAATCGCCACTGCACGGCATCGAGGCAAGCGTTGGGCCAAGTTCTGTCCATGGATAGCGTGTCCGCCCCCCTTGCCGGGCGCAGCGTCGCGCTGGTCGGCATGATGGGCGTCGGCAAGACCAACGTGGGGCGCCGCCTGGCCGTGCGGCTCGGGCTGCCGTTCCGCGACGCCGACGCCGAGATCGAGCGGGACGCCGGGCGCAGCGTCGCGGAACTGTTCGCACGTGAGGGCGAGGCGGGTTTCCGCAGCCGCGAGCGCCAAGCCATGCGGCGCTTGCTGACGGGCGGCCCGCTGGTGCTCGCGACCGGCGGCGGCGCGTTCATGGATGCCGAAACGCGCCGGGTGATGCGGAACAGGGCGGTGTCGATCTGGCTGCGCTGCGACCTGCCGCTGCTGCTGCTGCGGCTCGCCGCCTGCACGGACCGGCCGCTGCTGCGGAACGGCGATCCCGCCGAGGTGCTGACCCGGCTGATGGCGCTGCGCCATCCCGTTTACGCCGAGGCGGACCTGGTGTTCGACAGCATCGACGAGGATGCCGACGCGACGACCGCAAGGGTCCATGCGGCCCTGCAAGCCCTGCCATGGCGTCGAGCCGCGTCGTGAGGAACGACGCCCGGCAGCGGCGCTGGTGGTGAAACTGCCTGATTGGCCGGGCGCCGGGCTGCATTCCAAAGGCACCCCGACATGAAAAAGCCGGCGGCGTGCCCAGCACGCCGCCGGCCTGATCGTGCCCGGCTTAGGTCGTCGGGATCGTCATGTCCGGAACCGAGCCGCCATCGGCCGTGATCTGCGCATAGACCCCGGACGTGATGTCGGGCGCCGACGCATAATCGCTGCTGCCGCCGCTGCTGGCTGCGAAGCCACTGCTGCCGGGGATGCTGCCGCTGCTGCTGCTGCTGGCTTGGTCGCCGAACGGGTTGTTGGCTCCTCCAAGGCCGATAAGGGCGGAGAAGTTGTTGCCCCCGCTCAGGCTGGCCAGCAGGGTGTTCGGGTCGACGCCTGCCTGGGTGATCAACGGGCCGAAGGGACTCTGCGCGAGGAAGGAGGCCGCGTCGCCGCCCGTAAGGCTGCTTACGTCGAAGCCGCCGCTGTTGGCGCCAGCGCCGGCAACCGCGCCGCCAGCCGCCCCGGTCGGGTCATTGGAGGTCATCGCGGCTGCCTGCCCGCTGTTGGTCGAGGTGCTGCCCATGCTGGACGCCGCGGCAGGAGCGCCACCGCCTGCGAAGGGATTGCTGCCGCCCGAAGCACCGCCGGCGAAGGGGTTGCTGCTGGCGCTGCCGCCCGCATCGCTGCTCGCCGCGCCGGCATTGGTTGCCGCCGAGAAAAGGCCGGGCTGCCCAGGGTAGTTGGTGAACGGGTTGCTGCCCGCCGCGGCGCCGGCAAACGGGTTGCCGCCGCTGCTGTCGTTCAGCGACGCGTAATCGTTCGGGTTGATGTTGCCGAAAATGGTCGCAGGCGTGACGCCCGGCAAGTCGAGCAGGGCGCCGAACGGGCTTTGCCGGAGTGACGCAGCCAGGTCGGAACTGCTGGAATCGGTGCTGCCTGACATGCCCATGGAACTCATGCTGCCGCTCATGCTGCTGTCTCCAGAAATGCCGGCGCCGCTTGCGGCGCCGGAGGAGTTGCCGCCCGCCGAAGCGGCGCCGATCGCTGACCCGGCGCCGCCGCTGGCAAACGGGTTGCTGCTGCCGGCGAAGGGATTGCTGCTGGAACTATCGCTGCCGGACCCGCTGCCCGAGCTTGAGGGGTTGCCATAGGCGACGACGAACTGGTTGCCGTCGCCGCCGACATTCACCGTGCTGCTGGCTGCAGCGGTGCTGTCCGAAGGACCTTGGTAGCTGACGACGAACGCGTTGTTGCCGCCATCGACGGTGACGTTGTTGCCGGACGGGGCGCCGCTGCTGAACGCCGAGTAGTCATACGCGACGACGAACTGGTTGTTGCCGCCGTCGAGGATGACGGAATTGCCGCCGGCGTTGGTTGCATCGCCGCTCGTCGTGCCCGGCGCGAACTTGACCACGAACTGGTTGTTGCCGCCTTCGACGTGCACGGTGTTGCCGCCGGTGCTCACCGAGCCGTCAGTCAGCGAGGGCTGGCTGTAGTCGATGACAAACTGCCCGTTGCCGCCAGACAGCGTCACATCCGAGCTGCCGGGCGTGATGACGCCGATGTTGTTGTTTTGGCCGGCCGGACCTTGGTCGGCCGAGGCGTGGGCGGCGCTCGTGTCGGCGGAGCTGCCAACGTTCACGACGGCATTGCCGGGCGCGACGACGCCCGCGTTGTTGCTGCCCACCGAGCTGCTTTGGCTGGTCACGCCAGGGCCGTAAAGGGCGGGCGCATTCGGATCGGCCGCCGCGGCGCCCGCACTGTCATCTGCCATATGGATAACTCCTCCTGTTGCGGCCGGCGCTGTCACGGCGGCTGCGCGGTTGGGTGCCCGATGGATGAATTGCCACTCAGATCGACGCGATTCACCGGGCTTCTGATTATCGACGCGCACATTCTTGCACGGTGCTAACTACATCGAGTATTTCTGGATTTCACGCTAGTCTAATGCTGATAAAGTATTTGTAATTTTACTGTGTCAAACTTTAGAATAAAACCGTACATATCGTTGTAGTGACGATCATCAAGCCGCCTCAACCCAGCGTCTCGCTCAGGTGCCGCACGCGCCCGCCGGGCTGATACCGGGCGCTTGGCACCCGCTTGTAGGCCTGGCCGGCCCGGACCACCTCGCGCCGGATGGCCTGCGCGCTCTTGAACCGCTCGAACAAGGCGTCGGCCTCGTCCCAGCGGATCGCCCGCTGCAGCGCCATGAGGTCTTCGATGTAGCGGCCGACGATCTCCAGCACCGCCGTCTTGTTGTGCAGGAACACGTCGCGCCACATGGTGGGGTCGGAGGCGGCGATGCGCGTGAAGTCGGTGAACCCGCCGGCGGCGTATTTCAGGACCTCCCCCTTCAGCACGCCCTCCAAGTCGTCCGCCGTGTTGACAATGTTGAAGGCGAGCAGGTGCGGCAAGTGCGACGTGACCGCGAGCACCTTGTCGTGGTGCGCCGCGTCCATCACGTCGACCTTGGACCCCAGCGCGCGCCACAGCGCCGCCACCCGCTCCGTCGCCGCCGGGTCGGTCACGGCCTGCGGGGTCAGGATGCACCAGCGGTTCTCGAACAGCCGCTCGATGGCCGCCGCCGGCCCAGACTCCTCCGTGCCCGCGACGGGATGGCCCGGCACGAAGCGCCGCATGTCAAGGTGGGGCGCCACCAGCTCGATGACCTTGCCCTTCGCCGAGCCGACGTCCGTCACGATCGCGTCCGCCCGCAAGCCCGGCGCCACGGCGCGCGCCGCGTCGCCGCTGGCGCCGACCGGCACCCCGAGCACCACCAAATCCGCATCCCGCACGGCGGCGGCGGCGTCCGGCGTCGCCTCGTCCACCAGGCCCAAGGCGCAGGCCTCACGACGCGTTTCCGCCCGGCGCGCCGTGCCGACCAGCCGCCCGGCCAGGCCCAGGCGGCGCACGTCGCGGGCAATGGACCCGTTGATCAGGCCCAGGCCCACGAAGGTGATCTGCCGGAACAGCGGCGCGCGGCCCGGTTGGGAGGCATGGCCATCCATCCCAAGGTCAGGCGTCATCGGCTGCTTGGCCCAGCCGCCGCACGCTCCTGCCGCGCCGCCTTGAGACGCTCGGCCAGCAGGAACGCCACTTCCAAGCTTTGCTGCGCATTCAGGCGCGGGTCGCAATACGTATGGTAACGGTCGGACAGCGCCGCGTCGGTGATGGCCTGCGCGCCGCCGGTGCACTCGGTGACGTTCTGCCCGGTCATCTCGATGTGGATGCCGCCGGGATAGGTGCCCTCCCCGTGATGCACGGCGAAGAACGTCTCGATCTCGCGCATGATGCGGTCGAACGGCCGGGTCTTGTAGCCGGACGCCGCCTTGACCGTGTTGCCGTGCATGGGGTCGCACGACCAGACCACCGACCGCCCTTCCCGCTGCACGGCGCGGACCAGCGGCGGCAAGTGTGCGCCCACCTTGTCGTGCCCCATGCGGACGATCAGCGTCATCCGGCCCGGCTCGTTGCCGGGGTCGAGGATGTCGAGCAGGCGCAGCAACGCGTCCGGCGTCAGGCTCGGCCCGGCCTTGAGGCCGATAGGGTTGCTGATGCCGCGCATGTACTCGACGTGCGCGCCGCCGGGGTCGCGGGTGCGGTCGCCGATCCACACGAAATGCGCGCTGGTGTCGTAGCACCCCCCGGTCACGGAATCGGTCCGGGTCATCGCCTCCTCGAAGCCGAGCAGCAGCGCCTCGTGCGAGGTGTAGAGCGTGGTGTTCGCCATGGAGGGCGTGGTCAGGTCCGACATGCCGCACGCCGTCATGAAGGCCAGCGCCTCCGAGATGCGGTTGGTCAGGTCCTCGTAGCGCGCGCCCTGCGCCGAGTTGGCGACGAAATCCAGGTTCCACTTATGCATGTTGGCGAGGCTGGCATAGCCGCCGCCGGTGAAGGCGCGCAGCAGGTTCAACGTGGACGCCGACTGCGCGTAGGCTTGGATCTGCCGCTCGGGGTCGGGCCGCCGGGCCTCGGGCGTGAAGCGGTAGCCGTTGACGATGTCGCCGCGGTAGCTCGGCAGCGCCGCGCCGCCCTGCTGCTCCGTGTCGGAGGAGCGCGGCTTGGCGAACTGCCCGGCCAGGCGGCCGACCTTGAGCACCGGGACGCCTGCGGCGAACTTGAGCACCACCGCCATCTGCAGCAGCACGCGCAGCGTGTCGCGGATGTTGTCGGCGTGGAAATCGGCGAAGCTCTCGGCGCAGTCGCCGCCTTGCAGCAGGAAGCCCCGGCCGGCCGAAACCTCGCCCAGCTTGCGCCGCATTTCCCGCACTTCCCCGGCGAACACCAAGGGCGGCAGGCGGCTCAGCCGCTTCTCGACATCCGCCAAATGCCCAGCGTCGTCGTAGGCCGGCAGTTGCTGGGCCGGCATCGCGCGCCAGGATGCGGGAGACCAAGCGGGCGAATAGTTTTCAGCGGCGGAAGCGACGCTTCCGTCCGGTGCGTAATGAACGACGTTATCCATGGCAAAATCCATATAAACAGTGGTTCGGCCGCGACCGCGTCAATCAGCCATTCCATACTCGGCGTGATGCGCGATCCCCGTGCCGTCGAAGCGCATCGCCTCCTCCGCAGCGCGCAGCAGCGCCTTGGCCTTGTTGCAGGACTCCCGGTATTCCGCTTCCGGGTCCGAGTCCGCGACGACGCCGCCGCCCGCCTGGACGTGCAACATGCCGTTCTTCACCAGCCCGGTGCGCAGGCCGATGCAGGTATCCAGGTTGCCGTCCGCGCCGATGTAGCCGATGCCGCCGGCGTAGAAGCTGCGCCGGGTCGGCTCCAACTCGTCGATGATCTCCATGGCGCGGATCTTCGGCGCGCCCGACACCGTGCCGGCCGGGAAGCCGGCGCACAGCACGTCGAGCACGTCGGCGCGCGAGGGATCAAGCTCTCCCTCGACGTTGGAAACGATGTGCATGACGTGGGAATACCGCTCCACGATCATCTTCTCCGTGACCCGCACCGTGCCGACCCGGGCGACCCGGCCCACGTCGTTGCGCCCGAGGTCCAGCAGCATGAGATGCTCGGCCAGCTCCTTGGGATCGGCGAGCAGGTCCTGCTCCAGCGCCACGTCCTCGGCGCGGGTGCGGCCCCGCGGGCGGGTCCCGGCAATCGGCCGCACCGTCACCGTGCCGTCACGCAGCCGCACCAGGATTTCCGGCGAGGAGCCGACCAGGGCGAAGTCGCCGAGGTTGAGGTAGAAGGAGAACGGCGACGGGTTGAGCCGGCGCAGCGAACGATACAGCGCCAGCGGCGGCAGGCTGAACGGCAGCGAGAAGCGCTGCGACGGCACGACCTGGAACGCGTCGCCCGCCCGGATGTAGGCCTGCGCCTTTTCCACCATCGCGCAGTACTGCTCGACCGTTTGGTTGGACGTGGGCACCGGGGCCGGGCCGCGCCCGGTCGGCGCGAACTGGTGCGGCAGGCTCCGGCGCAGGTCGGACGCCACCCCGGCCAGGCGCTCGCAGGCGCGGTCATGCGCCGCCTCCGCCGAAAGGCCCGGCGACGGATACACCGGCGTCACCACCGTCATGCGGTCCAGCACGTTGTCGAACACCGCGATCACCGTGGGCCGCATCAGCATCGCGTCGGGCAGGCCCAGCTCGTCCGGGTTGCCGTCCGGCAGGCGCTCGATCAGCCGCACGAAGTCGTAGGCGAAGAACCCGATCAGGCTGGCGCTGCCGGGCGGCAAGCCCGGCGGCAACTCGATGCGGCACTCCGCGATCAAGGCGCGCAGGCTGGCGAGCGCCGGCAGCGGCGACGGCTCGTACTCATCCGCGCCGCTCTGCACGGAACGGTTGATCTCGGCGCGCTCCCCGTAGCAGCGCCAGATCAGGTCGGGCTTCAAGCCGATGTAGGAATAACGGCCACGCACCGCGCCGCCCTCGATGGACTCCAGCAGGAAACCGTAGGGCTGGCCCTCGGCCAGCTTGATCATCGCGGCGACCGGGGTTTCCAGGTCGGCAACCAGCGTGGTCCACACCACCTGCGGCTCGCCACGGCCGTAGGCTTCGGCAAAGCCCTTTTGTTGAGTCGAGATGTACATCGTCGGTCCTCGCGTATCGGTGCGAGCGGGTTGCTCATGGTTCATGGGGGCTTTAGCCTCGACGCTCATGCCGGCACTTTGCACAAAAGGTTCGCCGTCGCGGCCGTCACGTCGGCCTGCCGCATCAGGCTCTCGCCGACCAGGAAACAATGGACGCCCGCGGCCTGCATCCGGGCGATGTCTGCGGGCGACCCGATGCCGCTTTCGCAGACCAGCAGGCGGTCGGCCGGCGCCAGCCGGGCCAGCCGTTCGGTCGTGCTCAGATCAACCTCGAACGTTTTCAGGTTGCGGTTGTTGATGCCGACCAGGGGCGAGCGCAGGCGAAGCGCCCGTTCCAGCTCCGCTTCATCATGCACCTCGATCAGTACATCGAGGCCGAAACCCTCGGCCGCCGCTTCCAGTTCCGCCGCCTGCGCGTCGCTGGGCGACGCGACGATCAGCAGGACCGCGTCGGCACCGAGGGCGCGCGCTTCCGCCACCTGGTAGGGGTCGAGCATGAAATCCTTGCGGATCGCCGGCAGGGCGGCGGCGGCGCGCGCCGCGGCCAGGTGCGCGTCGTTGCCCTGGAAATACGGCGCATCGGTCAGCACGGACAGGCAGGCTGCACCGCCCGCCGCGTAGGCCCGTGCCAGGGCCGCCGGGTCGAAATCGGCGCGGATCAGGCCCTTGCTCGGGCTGGCCCGCTTGATCTCGGCGATCAGCCCGGGCCGGCCGGCCTTCGCCTGGGCGCGCAGCGCGCGGACGAAGCCGCGCGGCGGCTCGGAGGGCAGCGCCGCCTCGATGTCGTGCAGCGGACGCCGCGCCTTGCAGCGCGCGACATGCTCCAGCTTGGTCGCGCAGATTTCCGCCAATCGGTCGCTCATGCCGGCACTCCGTTCGTCGCGCGCACCAGCGCTTCCAACCGGGCCGCGGCAGCTCCGGAATCGAGGGCGCGGCGGGCCAGGTCGGCGCCGTGCGCCAGCCCG
>CAXTUQ010000159.1:0-10593 GCA_964247405.1 uncultured Acetobacteraceae bacterium | reverse complement strand
GTCGAGGCCCGCACCTGGGTTCGGAGGAGCTACGTTTCCGGCCAGCCGGCGCTGACGGCGTTGCAGACGGCCCCCCTCACCCCGCCCGACCCGCATCTGCAGGCCGATCCGGTGAAGGAAATCGACCAGCTTCACGCCAAGGAGGACTCGCTTCTGCACGGCTATGCCTGGGTTGACCCCGCCCGCACGCAGGCCCGCATCCCGATCGACCGCGCCATGGCACTGGTCGTCGGCCGCGGCATCGAGCACGCGCCGTGAATCCGAGCGACTATCCGCTGGCGCTGTGGCCGGCCTCCGCGTCCGCCTCGGCGGCCGAGACCGATCACTTGATTTGGCTGTTCACGCTGCTCACGCTCCTGCTCGTGGTGCCGATCTTCATGGCGATCACCTTCTTTGCGCTGCGCTACCGCGAAGGCCGCCACGTCAATCGCCGTCACCGGGAAGACCGGGACCGCAGGCTTGAGATCAGTTGGATGCTGATCCCGTTTGTCCTGACGCTGATCTTCTTCGGCTGGGGCGCGAAGATGTTCATCATCCACAAGACCCCGCCGCCCAACGCCACCCGCATCGAGGCGATCGGCCGGCAGTGGATGTGGAAGTTCCAGCACCCCGGCGGCCAGGCGGAGATCAACGACCTCCACGTGCCCACCGGCGAGCCGATCCTGATCAACATGATCAGCCAGGACGTGATCCACTCGCTCTACATCCCGGCGCTGCGCATCCAGATGGAAACGCTGCCCGGCCGCTACACCCAGCTTTGGTTCAACGCGGACCGGCCGGGCACCTACCGGATCCTGTGCAGCGAGTTTTGCGGCACCGACCACTCGGCGATGGATGGGCTGCTGACCGTCATGATGCCGGCCGACTACGCGGCCTGGCTCGCGAAGTCCGGCACGGCGGTCAGCCTCGCTTCCGCCGGGGCGCGTCTGTTCTCCTCCTACGGCTGCAGCGGCTGCCACGAGAGCAGCGCCACCGTCCGCGCGCCGGACCTCGCCGGGCTGTACCGATCGGCCGTGCCGCTGGAGGCGGGCGGCACGGTCATGGCGGACACCGGCTACATCCGCGACAAGATCCTCAACCCCGACCACAACAAGATCGCCGGCTACAAGCAGGTGATGCCGGTGTTCAAGGGCGTGCTCGGGGAGGACGACCTGACGAAGCTGATCGCTTTCATCAAGAACGGCGCGAGAATGGATCAGGCACGATGAGCCCGTTGGACAACCCGCTGCGCGATCCCGAAACCCCCCGGTCCACGATCGGGCGCCCGCCGGACTACCTGCACGAGGCGCACACGCTGCGGTCCTGGTTCTTCACCACCGACCACAAGCGCATCGCCCTGCTTTACCTGTTCGCGATCACGGTGTTCTTCATCATCGGCGCAATCGCCGCCGGGCTGGTGCGGCTGTCCTTGATCGTGCCGAATGGGCAGATCTTCACCTCCGACACCTACAACAAGCTGTTCACCGTGCATGGCGTGGTCATGGTGTGGTTCTTCCTGATCCCGTCCATCCCCGCGACGTTCGGCAACTTCCTGATCCCGCTGATGCTCGGCGCCAAGGACCTGGCGTTCCCCAAGCTCAACCTGCTGAGCTGGTACGTGTTCGTGGGCGGCTCGCTGTTCACGGTGGCCGACCTGATCATCGGGGGCGTGGACACGGGCTGGACGTTCTACGCGCCGTTCTCCACCACCTTCTCCAACACCTATGTCATCCCGGCGCTGATCGGGGTGATCATCGTCGGGTTCTCCTCCATCCTGACGGGGCTGAACTTCATCGTCACCATCCACACGATGCGTGCGCCGGGCATGACCTGGTTCCGGATGCCGATCTTCGTGTGGACGCACTACGCGACCAGCCTGATCTTCCTGCTGGGCACGCCGGTCATCACCATCACGCTGATCCTGCTGGTGCTGGAGCGCGCCTTCGGCATCGGCATCTTCGACCCCGCGCTCGGCGGCGACCCGGTGCTGTTCGAGCACATGTTCTGGTTCTACTCGCACCCCGCCGTCTACATCATGGTGCTGCCCGGCATGGGCGTGATCAGCGAGATCGTGCCCGCCTTCGCGCAGAAGAAGCTGTTCGGCTACCGCTTCGTCGCCTACGCCTCCATCGGCCTGGCCTCCGTCACGTTCTTCGTGTGGGGCCACCACATGTTCGTCAACGGCGAGAGCGACACGGCGGCGCTGGTCTTCTCCCTCCTGTCCTTCGCCGTGGCGGTGCCCTCGGCGGTCAAGGTCTACAACTGGACGGCGACGATCTACAAAGGATCGATCCGGCTCAAGACGCCCATGCTGTATGCGATGGGGTACATCGGGCTGTTCGTGCTGGGCGGGCTGACCGGGCTGTTCCTGGCCACGCTTTCCGTCAACGAGCACGTGCACGGCACCTACTTCGTGGTGGCGCATTTCCACTACATCATGGTGGGCGGCACCGTGCTCGCCTTCCTTGGCGGGCTGCATTTCTGGTGGCCGAAGTTCACGGGACGGATGTACCCCGAAGGCTGGGGCGTGGTCTCGGCGGTGTTCATCTTCATCGGCTTCAACGCGACCTTCTTTCCGCAATTCCTGCTGGGCTACCTCGGCATGCCTCGGCGCTACCACGACTACCCTCCGGAGTTCCAGCTGCTGAACATCATGTCGTCCGCCGGCGCCACCGTCCTTGCCGCCGGCTACATCTTCCCGATGGCCTACCTGACCTGGTCGCTGTGGATCGGAAAGCGCGCACCGGCCAACCCATGGGACGCGAAGGGGCTGGAATGGACCACCTCCTCCCCGCCGCCCGCACACAACTTCATCACCGAGCCGACCGTCGACTTCCAGCCCTACGACTACCCGGCCGAAACGCCCGGCGATGCCCGCTAGCGCCATAGGCCAGCCGACCGGGATCGCGGTCCACGAGCAGTTCTCCAACCCTGCGCAGCAGAAGCGCGCGGCGGAACTCGGCATGTGGGCCTGGCTGCTGACGGAACTGCTCCTGTTCGGCGGCCTGTTCCTGATCGCGCTGGTGCTCCACTACACGCACCCGGAGTCCGTCCGGGCCGCGGCGCGTCATCTCAAGTTCTGGATCGGCGCGTTGAACACGGCCGTCCTGATCTGCTCGTCCTTCACCATGTCCGGGGCGATCATGCTGTCGCGCCTCGGCGGGCAGAAGTGGATGGTGCGCCTCATGCTGGCGACAGCGGCGCTCGGCTCGCTGTTCCTCGTGCTGAAGGGGTACGAGTGGTACGTGGATTGGGACGAACACATGACGCCCTTCCTCGACCGCCCGTATGCCTTGGCAGGCGACCCGGCATCCCGCCTGTTCGTGAACCTGTACTTCGCGACGACCGCGCTGCACGGCCTGCACCTGACCACCGGCGTCGCCATCCTGCTGTGGCTGGCCCGGGCCGCCAGCAAGCCCGGATTCCTCCAGCGGCACCAGAACCGGATCGAGGTTTACGGCCTCTACTGGCACTTCATCGACCTGATCTGGATCATCGTCTTTCCCGTGCTCTATGTGGCCGGCCGATGAGCAAATGGTTCACCGAAGCGGAGCAGCGCGAAATCCGGGCCAAGATGCGCGTGCCGTTCTTCGCGTTCGTCGCGCTGATGGGTTTCCTGGCGTGCATCGTCCTGCTCGGAGCGGTCATGCCTGGACGCACTGCGTCCTACCTCGAAGCGGGGCTGACGCTCTGCATGACCGGCACCGTGCTGCTGTTCTCCATGGAGGTCCGGCATGAGGCGCCCTTGGTGCGGTTCTACGCCAGTCTCGGGCTTTGCTGGCTCGCCATTCTCGTCGGAATGACGATGTTGGATTACGTCACCCGCTGAGCCCGCCGCCGCCGGTGCAGCAGGGCCAGCAGCCCGGCAATCCCGAGGACGGTGGCGCCGGCGAGCAGCCGGAGCAGCTTCTCGATCGCCAGCGTGTAGCGGCCGGTCGCGGCGTCGTAATGGAAGCACAGCAACAGCACGGGCGATGGCGCGTCCGCGACATCTCCGGCAGCCGCCTGCTCCACGGCCGCGCGCAGCGCCTTGCCGGAATAGCCGACGCCTTCCAAGTAGCTGCTGACGGCGCCGTTGGCAGTGAGGACGACCAGGCCCGCCGGATGGGCGAACTGCAGCAGATGCTCGTCATAACGGTAGGGAAACCCGACGCTGCGCGCGACGGAGGCAGAATCGCCCGCCAGGTAGTGCCAGCCCCGCCCATCCGTGCCAGGAGACTGCGCGAGGTCGCCCGCTTTGGCCGCAGCCGCATCCTTCGCCGTTTCTGCTGGGTCGATCGACAGGACGACAAGCCGGTAGTCGCGTCCGCCGGCAAGCCGGCTGGCGCCCAGGGCTGAGACGAGGTCGCCTCGCACGACGCTGCACAGGTTGGGACAGTGGAAATAGCCGAGAGCGAGGATAATTGGCTCACCCGACATGTCCTGCAGCGTCACGCTCCGTCCGGTCTCGTCGGTGAACCGCTGACCGAGCGCGACGGGCGCCCCCGGATGTGGTTGCCAAGCAAGCGCGTCGCGGTCTGGCGTTGCGGCAAAGGCGGCCGCCGGCACGAGCGCGAGAAGGGCAAGAATGAGGCGCAAGACGGTTACTGCACCCGGGTAAGCAGCTTGCAGCGCCCAAGCCCTGGACGGCCGAGCAAAATCTCTCGGCGGCCAGTTCGTGACGCGGCAGCGGGTCCGCGGACTGCGGTCGCGGCGGGAAGCCTGGCGTGGAAGGAAGGAATCTCCATAGCCGACGTCAGGCGTCCAAGCCGCATCCCTGCACCAATACCTCCCTATAGTTCGCCTCGCTTCGCCAGAACGGCAATCCGCTCCGCCGTGCGCATCGCGATGGCGGTGATGGTGAGCGACGGGTTCACGCCGCCGGTGGTGGGGAACACCGATCCGTCGCATACCCACAGGTTCGGCACGTCCCAGCTCCGGCAATCGGCATTCACCACGCTCGATGCCGGGTCGAACCCCATCCGCGCCGTGCCGGCCAGGTGGTTGGTATCGTCCTCCTGTCGAAAGATGTCCCGGGCGCCCACGGCTTCGAGGCTGGCCTGCATCTGGCCCAGCGCGTGCTGGATCATCGCCTTGTCGTTGTCGCCCCAGGCGTAGGTGATGCGCGCGACGCGGAGGCCGTACTGGTCCACCTCGTCCGCCAACGTCACGCGGTTGGCCTCGTTGGGCAGCATCTCGCCCACCATCTTGAGGCCGACCTGGTGGTTGTACAGGGCCATCTCCCGCGGCAGCGTCTCGCCCCAGCGGCCGCGGGCCGAGGTCAGCACGGAAGCCCATTCCTGCGGCAGCGGCCCCTGCGCCATCCAGCAGTAGCCGCCGTGGAAGTCCTTGCGGTCCTCGTAGTTCCAATGCTCGGTGATGGTGGTGGAGGGCGGCGCCTTGCTGGACCGCACTTCCTGCTCCATGAGGCCCCACGCCGCCTGGTTGGACTGCGTCATCAGGTTCTTGCCCACCAGCCCGCTGCTGTTGGCGAGGCCGTCGGGATAGCGGTCATTGGCCGAGGCCAGCAGCAGCCGCGGCGTCTCGATCGCGTATCCCGCAACGACGACGTTCCGTGCCTTCTGGAACCGCCATGCGCCGTTCCGCATGTAGTGCACGCCCGTCGCGCGCCCGTCCGGACCCGTCTCGATCCGGCCGACCATGGCGAGGTCGCGGATCTCCGCCCCGGCCTGCAGCGCGCGCGGGATGAAGGTGACGAGCTGGCTCTGCTTCGCGTTGGTGGAGCAGCCGACCCGGCAGAACCCGCGATAAACGCAAGGCGGCGAGTCGCCCCGGGGCGCCGAAACGGTGGCGAGCGGCGTCTCGGTCCACCGGTATCCCATCGCCTCGGCGCCCCGGGCCAGCAGCGCGGCCGCGCCGTTGATCTCATGCGCGCGATAGGGGTAGCGCGGCCGCTTCGGTCCCCATGGATAGGTCACCGGGCCGGCGATGGCGAGCGCCCGCTCCGCCTTGGCATAGTACTCCCACATCTCCCGCCAATCGAGCGGCCAGTCGGCGCCGTAGCCGAGCACGCTGCGGGACTTGAACCAGTCCGGCCGGAAGCGCAGCGACACCATGGCGAAGTGCACGGTGCTGCCGCCCACGGCCTTGCCGCTGTTGTTGCCGCCCATCTTGATCGGGTTGGCCCCGTCCACGATGCGCTCGTCGGTCCAATACAGCTTGGCCTGCTCGCTCTCGTCCGAGGCGAAATCCTCAAGCGGGCGGAAATACGGCCCGGCGTCGAAGCCGACGACCGAGAAGCCCTGCTCGGCCAGCCCGCAAATCAGCGGCCCGCCGCCCGCGCCGGTGCCGACGACGACGAAATCAACCGCTTCGCCTTCGGGATATTCCCGCATCGGCACCCAGCCGCCCTGCTTGAAGACGTTTGGCGCCCGCCCGCCGGCAGCGCGTGGCGCGGCAAAGGGATCATCCGACACGCTTGTTCTCCCGCAGCGCCTGCTCCTCCTTGCCGGGATGCGCCTCCGAGGCCTCCCAGGGGTCGCGCCGGTCCAGCGCCAGCCGCACGTAGCCGCGCGGGCTGGCGGGGCCGCCGAACCCGATCTCGCTCCACGACGTCGGGTGCGCGTAGTAGGACGAGGTGATGTCGTGGATCACCCGGTGCTTGAAGAAGGAATGCGGCGGCATGCCGTGCAACGCGTCCGCGCGCAGCTCGCCCCGTTCCATCTGCCGCAGCACTTCGTCCTGGCGCCCGGGGTCCAGGGCCGCGAAGCTGAGGCCGTGCTCGCGCCGCGCCGCCTCCTCCAACCCGGCCAGGCCGCGCTTCCAGGCTTCGCCCTGTTCGGGCAGCTCGGCGTGGCGGTAGCCGTCATGCTTCCGCTCGAACATCTTCTGGTCCACGTAGGCCGGCAGCGGCACCGGCGGACGGCCGGCCGGCTGCGGCACGATGCGGGCGCACACCGCCTCCAGCGTCAGCCACTCCGCGTTGGTAAAGAAGCGCGGCTCGCGCGGGACGGCGAGGCGCTTGTCGATCGCCTTGCGGGTGGCATCGTTCCAGGACACGGTGTCCCGCTTGCTCAGCACGTCGTAGCCGGGGTAGCGGTCCGGGCGCGGCTCAGTCATCGGGATGATCCTCCAGCAAACCCAGCGCCGCCAGGCCGGCCAGCGCCAGGCCGGTGAAGCTCGGCGGCGCGGGGATGGGCGGGCCGTTCAGCAGGTTCTGGCTCCAGTTCCGCCAGCCGCCCATGTTGCGGGCGACGCCCATGGCGTGGAAGCCGACGCCCGCCACGCCGAGCAGCGCGGTCAGGCGCAGCCACCATCGGGTGAACCGGCGCGGCGCGCGGGCCTGGCCCAGCGCGCTGCCGCCGAGCAGGGCGGCGGCGACGGGCGGCACGGTGACGGGCAGGAACATGGCCGGGTTGTGGTAGGCGCCGCGGAAATGCAGCAGTCCCACCTCTCCCACCGTGCCCAGAAGCCCGACCCCGGTGGTCGCGGCCAGGGCGCGTCCGGCCGGCAGGCCCAGGATAGTGGGCAGCGTCCCCGGCTTGTTGTCGCGCACCCGCTCGGCCAGGAAACCCATCAGGCCCGACAGCACCAGCGCCGCCGGCGCGCCGATCGGGGCGGAGTAGAACAGGTTCTGCCAGCAGAACCCGCCGGGCTTCTTGCCGATGTTGTACAGATGAAACCCGGTCCCGACGATCCCGGTCAGCCCGGCCGCAGCATAAGCGGTGTCGCGCGCCGCGTGCGACGCCGGGCTGCGGTCCCGCGTGCCGTGCAGGCTGGCCGCAAGCGACAGGGCGGAGGTGGCCAGCGGCGTGAACATGGCCTTGTTGGCGAACGCGCCGCGGTAGTGCTCGACCGCGCTGTCGAACAGGACAGAAGCGGCGATGGTCCCCGCCGCCCGGTTCAATCGCCGGCCCGCGCGCAGCGCCACCCGGCGGTCAACCGGCGGCGACAATGGAAAGCGCATCGGGGGGAAACGCACCGGACCTGGCACCGACGCGCGAAACCCGAATGCACGAGGTGAGGGCGCCTCCTGTTGGCCGCGGAGTGTCAGCACCACGGCGCCGGCCGCGGCCGCGCCGCCCAGCAGGGCCAATCCAACCGCGACCCCGCCGGTGGGCCTGCTCGTCGTCATGTCGAGTACTGCCCCGCGTCCTGTTGCTTGAAAACCAGGCCGAGACCGGGCCGGGTCAAGTCGGGCCGAATCTCGCCGTGCCTCGGCGCCGACGCGCCGTCGAACAGCACGCGCTCGGTGCGCGCATGGTCGTGGAACCATTCGAGGTGCTTGAAGCGGGGGGCGGTGCAGGCCGCACGCAGATGCAGCGCCGGCGCACAGTGCCCCGACAGATCCACGTGGTGCGCCTCGCACGATGCGGCCGCCTCGGGCGCATCGGCCGGGATCGTGCAGCTCCGGGCGCGAACCGGGCCGATCCGCGCGTCCGGACGCATGGGCCTCAGCCCTTGCCCGGCAGCACCGTCGCCAGCAGCTCCTTGGCGCTGTTCACCAGCACGCTGCCCAGTTCCGGCTCCGTGCCCGTCATGGTCACGAAGTGCGCCGCGTCCTTCAGGGTGATGTGCGGTGGCAGCGGCGGCACGTTGGGGTCGGTGTAGGCTTCCAGGATCACCGGCCGGTCGGCGGCCAGCGCCTCGTCCCACGCCGCGCCCACCTTTTCGGGGTCATCGACGAAGATGCCCTTCAGGCCGAGCAGCTCGGCGTACTTGTGATATGGGAAATCCGGGATGCTCTGCGTGCTCTCGGTCTTGCCGGCGCCGAGCTGCACCCGCTCCTCCCACGTCACCTGGTTCAGGTCGCGGTTGTTCAGCACCAGCACGATCAAGTGCGGGTTGGACCACTGCCTCCAGTACTTGGAAATGGTGATCATCACGTTGAGTCCGTTCATCTGCATCGCGCCGTCGCCCATGCAGGCGATCACCGTGCGCTCCGGAAAGGCCATCTTGGCCGCCATCGCGTAGGGCGTCCCCGCGCCGAGCGAGGCGAGGCTGCCGGACAGCGACCCCTTCATGCCGCGGCGCATCTTGATGTCCCGCGCGTACCAGTTGGCCACCGAGCCGCTGTCGGCGGTGATGATCGCTTGGTCCGGCAGGCGGGGCGACAGCTCCCAGAACACGCGCTGCGGGTTGAGCGGCTCGGCCGAGCTCATCGCCCGCGCTTCCAGCACCTTCCACCAGTCCTTCAGCCCGTCGGCGATCCCGTCCCGCCAGGAAGTGTCGGTGTTCTGCTGCAAAAGCGGCAGCAGCGCCGCGAGCGTGGCCGCGCTGTCGCCCACCATGTTCACCTCCATGGGGTAGCGCAGGCTGAGGTTCTCGCCCTTGATGTCGATCTGCACGCCGCGGGCGTTGCCGGGCTTGGGCAGGAACTCGCTGTACGGGAACGAGGAGCCGACCATCAGGAAGGTGTCGCAGTTCTTCATCAGGTCCCAGCTCGGCTTGGTGCCCAGCAGGCCGAGCGATCCCGTGACGTAGGGCAGGTCGTCCGGCAGCGCCGCCTTGCCCAGCAGCGCCTTGGCGACGCCCGCGCCCAGCCGGTCCGCGACCGCGATCACCTCGTCGGTCGCCGACAGCGCGCCGGCGCCGACCAGGATCGCCACCTTCTTGCCCGCGTTCAGCACGGCCGCTGCCGCCTGCAGCGCGCCCTGCTCCGGCACCTTGGACTCGCCGGGGAAGCCCGTGCCGGTATGCGTGAAGCCGTGCACCAGCTTCGGCTCCTCGTAGTCGAGGTTTTGCAGGTCGTTCGGCAGGATGACGCAGGTGACGGAGCGCCGGGTCTGGGCGATGCGCACCGCCCGGTCGATCAAGGTGCGCACCTGGCCCGGGATCGTGCCGGTGGCGACGTAGTCGCTGGCGACATCCTTGAACAGCGTCTGGAGATCGACCTCCTGCTGGTAAGAGGCGCCGATGGACCCCCGTGCCTGCTGGCCGACGATGGCGACGACCGGCACGTGGTCCATCTTCGCGTCATACAGCCCGTTCAGCAGGTGGATCGCGCCGGGGCCGGAGGTCGCGTAGCACAGGCCGACCTGGCCGGTGAACTTTGCATGGGCGGAGGCCATGAAGGCCGCCATCTCCTCGTGCCGGACCTGGACGTATTCCATCTTGTCCTTGGCTTTTTCGAGGGCCACGTCCAGGCCGCCCACGCCGTCGCCGGGGTAGCCGTACACCCGGTTGAGGCCCCACTCGCCCAGGCGCTGCCAAACGAACTCGCTGACGTTCATGCTCATGGAAAAGCTCCAGGACGGTTAGGAGTGGATCAGGGGTGCCGCTTGGACTGACGGGATGCTTGTGCGTGCTGACGTGCCTTGGCCGCAACGACGCAGCCCGACGAGTTCCGCACGGATGTCGGCCGCAAGAGCCGGGTTCGAGCGGCGGATCTGCCTGGCGCGAAGCATCACGCTGAGGCCAGGCAGGCAACCCGGTTCCCAAGCCTTAAGGAACAACAGGTCGCCGATGCTGGGATCATCCCGAAAGGAGGCCGCCGCACGCTGCGCTGCGGCTGTCAGGGGCGCACCAAGGAAATGGTTCATGTGCAAGCTCACTTGCTTTCACTGCCGGATCGGCCGGAAGGTCGGGGGTGCCCCCACACCAAGCGATGACACCTCGTCCCTTGTCCGGGAGAGCAGCCGCGGCATTCCCTTCGCGACGTCCTTTTCGCACCGG
>CAXTUQ010000158.1:0-10634 GCA_964247405.1 uncultured Acetobacteraceae bacterium | reverse complement strand
GGGCCGGCCTGCACCTGGAACTCGGCGCCGCCATGCAGCACGCGGCAGGCGGGGTGCTCCAGCTTCAGCACGATCTCCGTGTCCGCGGCATGGTGGAGCAACTCGGCCTCGCCGGCTTCGCCGTAGAGCAGCGCCAGGTCCTCGACGGAGGCCAGCACGATGTCGGCGAGCGCGTACATCCGCGCATACAAGGCACGCGCCGCGCCCCGGTCCGGCCAGCCGCGCGGGCGGAAGTTGGTGTCGAACGCCACGCGCGTCCCGCGGGTCCTGGCGTCGGACAGCGCCTTGAACAGCACCTCCCGCGTGGCGTCGCCGTAGATCGAGAGCGTGATGCCGGAGAGGTAAAGCGCGTTGAACGCCGCAAGCTCCGCCGGGTCGAGATGGTCGAACAGGTGCCGGGCCGCCGCGCTGTCGCGCCAGTACAGGAAGCGGCGCTCGCCTTGCGGATCGGTCTGGATGATGTAGAGGCCCGGCAGCCGCCCGGGAAGGCGGTGGACCAGCCGGGTGCCGACCCCTTCTTCCTGCCAGCGCGCCAGCATCTCATCACTCCAGGCGTCGTCGCCCAGCGCGGTCACGTAGTCCACGGCGACGCCCAGCCGCGCGAGGTAAACGGCGGTGTTCAGCGTGTCGCCGCCGAAGCCGCGGCAGAGCTGCCCGTCCGGCTGCTCCCGCAGCTCCACCATGCACTCGCCGATGCAGGCGACCCGCGTCATGCCAGCACCGCCCGCTGCGCGCCGAGCGCGTAAAGCCGGGCCAAGGCCGCCTTTACGGTTGTACGGACGCGCGGGTCATGGCCCAGCGCGCCGAAGATCGGCCGCATGTCGAGCAACGTCGGCGCCAGCCGATCCGCCACCGGCCCGGCTGCCTGCACAACCGCGGCCAGGTCCAACGCGGCCGGGTCCTTAACCTCCATCCATTGCCCGTGTTCGTCCACGCCCGTCACGTAGCGCATCCAGCCCGCGACCACGAGGGCATGCGCGTCGATGGGTAGGCCGAGCGCCAGGCGGTCCCGCATCGTATCCAGCACGCGCTGCGGCAGCTTCTGCGAGCCGTCGGTGGCGATCTGCGCCGTGCGGTGGCGCAAAGCGGGGTTGCGGAACCGCGCGAGCAGGGCGCGCTTGTAGCCCGCCACGTCCGTGCCCGGCGGCACGGCGAGGGTAGGGACCGCGTCATCCATTACGCGCGCTGCGAACCCGGCCAGGCCGGGGTCCCGCATCGCCTCGGCCACCGTTTCCATGCCGGCCAAGCAACCCAGGTAGGCGAGGGCGGAATGGCTGGCGTTCAGCATGCGGAGCTTCATCGCCTCGAACGGCGCCACGTCCGCGACCAGCATGACGCCCGCGTCCTCCCACGCCGGACGCCCGGCGGGGAAGCGGTCGGCGACCACCCATTGGCTGAACGGCTCGGCGACCACCGGCCAAGCATCCTGCACTCCGAGCGCCGCGGCGACCCGCGTGCGGTCCTCCGCCGCGGTCGCGGGCACGATGCGGTCCACCATCGTGTCCGGGCAGGCGACCTCGTCTTCCACGAACGCGCCGAGGCCGGGGGAGCGCAGGCGGGCGAAGCGGGCCAGCAGCCGATGCAGCGTGCGGCCGTTGGCCGGCAGGTTGTCGCAGCACAGCACGGTGAATGGGAGCAGGCCCTCCGTACGCCGCCGGGCGATGGCGGCGGCAAGCCAGCCGAGCGCCGAGCGCGGCGCGTACGGATGCGAAAGGTCGTGCAGGATGTCCGGATGCGCCTCGTCCAGCGCGCCGCTGGCCGGGTCGCAGCAATAGGCCTTCTCGGTCACGGTCAGGCTGACGATGGCGACCGTGGGCGCGCACAGGGCGTCGAGCAGGGCGGCCGGCTCGTCCGGCGCTGCCAGCACCCGGCCGATGCTGCCGATCACCGCCAGTTGGTCCGTTTCGCCGCGGATATTGAGCGCATACAGCCCATCTTGCGGCGCGAGCGCGTCGCGCGTGTCCGGGCTGCGCAGGCTGGCGGCGGTGATGCCCCAACGCCCGTCGCCCGCCGCCAGCACGGCGTCGGTGTAAGCGGCCTGATGCGCGCGGTGGAACGCGCCGACGCCCAGGTGCACGATGCCCGGCCGCACCGCGCCGCGGTCATAGCCGGGTCGGGCGACGCCCGCAGGCAGCCGCGCCAGCGTGGCATTGCACAGGCGGTCCATCATCAGGTCGGATACCCGTTCTGGCGGGCGAGCGCGGTCATCACGCCGCGGATCTCGGCCAAGCCGCGCATCCGGCCGTTCAGGGGATAGCCGGGGTGGGTGGGCTTGCCCACGTCGTCCAGCATCTCGTGCCCATGGTCCGGGCGGAAAGGCAGGCGCCAGCGGGGGTCGCCACCGTCCTGCCGGCGCTGCTGCTCCTCCAGCAGCACGCGCACCACAGCCACCATGTCGGTGCCGCCGGCCAGGTGGTCGGCCTCCATGAAGGAGCCGTCAGGCTCCGTGCTGACGTTGCGCAGGTGCACGAACTGGATACGGTCGGCAAAGCGCCGGGCGATGGCCGGCAGGTCATTGGCTGGGCGCGCGCCGAGCGAGCCGGTGCAGAGCGTGAGTCCGTTGGACGACGACGGCACGGCATCCAGGATGAACGCGATGTCCTCCGCCGTCGAGGTGATGCGTGGCAGGCCGAGCAACGGGCGCGGCGGGTCGTCCGGGTGGATCGCGAGCCGCACGCCGGCCCGCTCTGCCGTGGGCACGACCTCCTCCAGGAAGCGGGCGAGGTTGGCCTGCAGTTGCGCATGGCCGACGCCGCGGTAGCGGGCGAGCATGCCGCGCAGGCCCTCGATGTCGTAGCGGTCGAAGGCGCCGGGCAGGCCCGCCATGATGCTGCTGAGCAGGATGCGCTTGGCGTCCCCGGTCGCGGCGTCGAACCAGGCGCGGGCGCGGGCCAGCACGTCGGGATGGTAATCCGCCTCCGACCCCGGGCGCGCCAGCATGTGCACGTCGAAGGCGGCGAACTCATGCGCGTTGAAGCGCAGCGCCGTCGCCCCGCCCGGCAACGGGTGGCGGAGCGTGGTGCGCGCCCAGTCCAGCACCGGCATGAAGTTGTAGCACACCGTGCCGATCTCCGCGTCGCCGAGGTTGCTCAGCGTCTCGCGATACGTCTCGTAATAGGGTGCGGCGTCCTCCTCCCCCAGCTTGATGCTTTCATGCACCGGCACGCTTTCCACCACGCTCCAGCGCAGGCCGAGGCCCGGGTCGGCCTCGATGACGTGCTTGCGCTCGGCGATGGCGTCGCGGGTCCAGACCGCGCCGGTGGGCACGTCGTGCAGGGCGGTCACGATGCCGGTGGCGCCCACCTGGCAGATGTCGGACAGGGTGATGAGGTCGCCCGGACCCCACCAGCGCCATGTTTGTTCCATGAGAGCCTCCTGAGCTTGAGTGGGGTGTTCAATGCACCGCCAGAGCGGCGTCCGGCGTCCGCGTGCTCTCGATCGGTTTGACGAAGACCAGCACGCACAGCACGCCGAGGATGGCAATGCCGCCCGCCAGGACGAAGGCGCTGGTGAACACGCCGGTGCTTTGAACGATGAAGCCTGTGACCGCCGGACCGACGATGCCCGCGCAGTTCGCCATCATGTGGATGAAGCCGCCGACGCCGCCGATGTTCTCGCCCCGCACCGTGTCCTGCAGGATCGCCCAGTAGGTGCTGCCGGTGAGGTACAGGAAGAACACGGCGGCGCTCATCAGCAGGAGCGCGCTGCCGACCGTCGTCACCAGCCCGGCCAGCGCCACCGACACGGCGGCGAGGCTCAGGCACACGGTCAACACCAGCTTACGGGCGAACAGCGCGCGCCCGGTGCGGCGGAACACCGCGTCCGACAACGCCCCGCCAGCCGCCAGGCCGCAGAAGCCGAGCACCCAGGGCAGCACGGTGGCCAAGCTCATGTCCTTGATGCTGAGGTGCTGCGCCATGGTCAGGTAGCTCGGGAACCAGGTCAGGAAGAAGAACAGGATGTAGTTGTAGCCGAAAAACGCGAGGCCGGTGGCGAGCACCACGGGCTGTTTCAGGTAGAAGCCGAGCGGCTGCGCGGGCAGGCTGGCGGCCGGAGCGGCATGGTCGTCCTCGATCTCGCGCAGTTCTTCCGCGGTGATCGTCGGGTGGTCGCGCGGCGTCTCCGTCGCGAGCCGGGTCCAGAAGAACAGCCAGACGAAGCCGATCACGCCGATGGCGACGAATGCCACCTTCCAGCCGAGCGTCACCGCCATCAGGCCGACCACCGGCCCGGCGATCGCGCCGCCGAGCGGGGTGCCGCAGTTGGCGAAACCCACGGCGCTCGCGGCTTCCCGGTGCGGGAACCAGTTGTTGACGACCTTGTTCATCGTGGAGGACAGCGGCCCCTCGCCCACGCCGAAGCACACCCGGATCACCAGCAAGGACGCGAACCCGGTCGCCGCCGCGGTCAGGGCGCAGAAGGTGGACCAGACGCCCATGGCGAGGGTGAACACGCGCTTGCCGCCGAGCTTGTCGGACGCCCAGCCGCCGATGAAGTTGAACACCGCGTAGCCGACGAAGAAGCTTGAGAAGATCAGGCCGAGGTCGGCCGGGGTCAGCGCAAGGTCCTGCATGACCAGCGGCGCCGCGACCGACAAGGCGGAGCGGTCGAGATAGTTGATGATGCCCGCGACGAACAGCAGCAGCACCAGTTGCCAGCGCTTCTTTTTCAGCATGACGTCCCCTCCTTTGATTGTTGGTTGCGGCGATCAGCGCCGCCGTGCTGTGCCCTCCACCGCCTCATGTCAGCCAAGCCGCTCGGCCGTGGCATGCAGCTTTCTGGTATAGGAGCTTGCAAGGGGCTGCGCGTCGGCGCGAGTCAGAAAGTGAGGAGGCACGTCATGCAGGTTTGCGTCATCCACAAGGCTCAAGACCTGCGGATCGAGGACCGCGCCACCCCGGACTTGCCCTCCGGCGGCGCGCTGATCCGGATACGGGCCGGCGGCATCTGCGGCTCCGACCTGCATTACTACTTCGAGGGCCGGAACGGCGATTTCGTCATCCGCGAGCCGCTCATCCCGGGCCATGAGGTTTCGGGCGAGGTCGCGGCCGTCGATGCGGGGGTCACGCGGCTGCGGCCGGGCCAGCGCGTCGCCATCCACCCGGGGCGCAACTGCGGGCATTGCGCCGCCTGCCGGGCCGGACGCGGCAACCTGTGCCGCAACGTGTTCTTCATGGGCAGCGCCAGCCGCTACCCGCACATGCAGGGTGGGTTCGCCGAGTACGTCGCCGTGGACGAGAGCCAGGCCTATCCGGTGTCCGACGCGCTTCCCTTCACGACCGCAGCCTTCGCCGAACCGTTGGCCGTGGCTCTCCATGCGGTCGAGCGCGCCGGGCCGCTGCTGGGCCGGTCGGTGCTGGTCGCCGGCGCGGGGCCGATTGGCCTGCTGGTCCTGCTCGCGGCCCGGCGTGCCGGGGCGGAGACGGTTGCGATGATCGACATCCTCGACGCACCCTTGGCGCTGGCCCGGCGCATCGGCGCCGACGCGGCGGTGAACGTCGCTGCCGACGCCGACGCGCTGCCCCGCATGGCGACGGAGGCAGGCGGCTTCGAGGCCGCGTTCGAGGTGTCCGGCAACCCGGCGGGCCTTGCGGCCTGCCTTCAAGCGGTGCGGCCGGGAGCCACGGTGGTCCAGGTGGGCACGCTGCCGCCGGGCCAGTTCCCGTTTGCCGGCAACCTGGTGATGGCGAAGGAGATCGACCTGCGCGGCGCCATGCGCTTCGACCGCGAGTTCGCCCACGCCGTCGCCTGCCTCGACCGCGGCCTGATCGACGTGACGCCGTTGCTGACCGCCTGCGTACCGGCCGCGCAGGCGTCGGCGGCGTTCGGTTTGGCTAAGCAGCGGGACAAGCACGCCAAGGTGCAGGTCACGTTTTGACCGCCCGCCGCGGGCGGCTTGACCCACAAACCTGATGCGGGCAGCAAAGGGGAAACGGGAGGCAAAGCGCCGCAGCATGACGAACTCGATGGTGAACCAAGACGCCGCGTCGGCCATCTTGGCCCGGCTGGACCGCTTGCCGGCGACGCGGCATGTCTGGCGGCTGGTCACGCTGCTCTCGCTCGGCGGCCTGTTCGAGTTTTACGACCTGTTCATGACCGGCTACGTGATCCCCGGCCTGGTCAAGGCGGGGCTGCTGGCCAACGTGGGGGTTGGCATCTTCACCGGGCCGGCATTGTTCGTGGCGGCGACCTTCACGGGCCTGTTCATCGGGACCTTTGTGTTCGGCTTCGTGGCCGACAAGTATGGGCGGCGGTCCATCTTCACCGTCTCGCTGCTGTTCTACTGCGCGGCGACCCTGGTCATGGCGTTCCAGGACAGCGGGGCGTCGGTCTGCCTGTGGCGGCTGATCGCCGGCATCGGCATCGGCGTCGAGCTGGTGACGATTGACACCTACATCGCCGAACTGGTGCCCAAGCACGTGCGGGGACGGGCGTTCGCCTACAACCAGGTGATCCAGTTCTCCGCCGTCCCGATCGTCGCTTTCTTGTCCTACAAGCTGGTGCCGACAGCGCCGTTCGGCTTCGACGGCTGGCGCTGGGTGGTCGTGATCGGGTCGCTCGGCGCGCTGTTCGTGTGGTTCCTGCGCCGCGGCATCCCGGAAAGCCCGCGCTGGCTGCTCCAGCAAGGGCGCGTGGCGGAGGCGGAGGCGATCACGGCGGCCATCGAGGCCAAGGTAGCCGCGGACCTGGGCGGGGCGCCGCTGCCAAAACCGGCCCCGCATGCCGTCGAGCGCACGGAGCCGGCCGGCCGGTTCGCCGAGATCTGGCAGGCGCCCTATCGCACGCGGACGCTCATGCTGATGGTGTTCCAGTTCTTCCAAACCTTCGGGTTCTACGGCTTCGCCGCCTGGGTGCCGACGCTGATCGTGCAGCAGACCGGCATCAACCTGTCCTCAAGCCTGCTGTATTCCTTCATCATCGCCATCGCCAGCCCGTTCGGCCCGCTGCTCGCCATGAGCTTTGCCGACAAGTATGAGCGGAAATGGCAGTTGGTGGCCGCGGCCTGCGGCGTCGGCGTGTTCGGGGTGCTGTTCTCGTTCCAAAGCACGATGGCGCTGCTGATCGTGTTCGGCGTCTTGATCACGCTATGCAACAACGTGCTGTCCAACACGTTCCACGGCTACCAGACCGAGCTGTTCCCGACGCGCGTGCGGGCGCGCGCCGTGGGGTTCACCTACTCCTTCAGCCGGATCAGCACGGTGTTCGCGAGCTTCATCATCGGGTTCTTCCTGCGCACCGCCGGGACCAAGGGCGTGTTCGGCCTGATCGCCTTCGCCATGCTCATGGTGGTGCTGTCCATCGCCCTGTTCGGCCCGCGCACCCGCGACCTGGAACTGGAGCAGATCTCAACCTAATCGTCGGCAATGTCCCGGCTCGTGTTGTCCGGAAGCAGGGCGGTGGCGACCAGGCTGATGACCGCGCAGGCGAGGATAAACACGGCGATCACCCAGCCCGTGTGATACTGGGCCAGCAGCCACGCCACGATCAAGGGCGCCGGGCCGCCGGCGATGACGGAGGCCAACTGGTAGCCGATGGACGCGCCGCTGTAGCGGAGACGCCCGGGGAAGCACTCGGCGATCAACGCTGCCTGCGGCCCGTACATGATGTCGTGCGGAATCAGCGACACGACGATAGCGATGAACACCAGCGCCGGCGACATCGTGTTCAGCAGTCCGACATAGGCGAACCCGTAGAGGCCCGTAAGCACCGCGCCCAGCATGTAGATGCGCCGCCGCCCAAACCGGTCCGACAAGTGGCCGGCGAGCGGCACCGTCACCAGCGACAGCGCCGACCCGGCCATCACCGCCACCAGCAGCAGGTCACGGGACAGCTTCAGCGTGCCGACCCCGTAGGAGAACACGAAGGCGGTGAAGATGTAGAACGGCGCCTGCTCCCCCATGCGGGCCAGCGCGCTCAAGAGGATTTCCTTGGGATAGCGCCGCATCACCGTGAGCGCGGGCGTCTTCTCGATGCGGTTCTCGGACGCCATGCGCTGGAAGGTCGGCGACTCCTCGACGCCTAGCCGAATCCACAGGCCGACCCCGATCAGGATGATGGACAGCAGGAAGGGGATGCGCCAGCCCCAGACCAGGAAGGCGTCGCCCGACCAGGCGCTGAAGCCCAGCACCGCCAGGTTCGCGGTGAACAGCCCGGCGGGCACGCCCATCTGCGGCCAGGACGCGGCCAGCCCGCGCCCGCCCTTGCTGCCGGCCCAATCCATGGACATCAGCACCGACCCGCCCCACTCGCCGCCGACGCCCACGCCCTGGATGAAGCGCAGGAGTGTCAGGATGATTGCGCCCCAGATGCCGATGGTGGCGTAGCTGGGCACGACGCCCACGAGGACGGTGGCGACGCCCATCAGCATGAGGGTGGCGATCAGCGTGGACTTGCGCCCGATCCGGTCGCCGAAATGGCCGAAGATCGCCGCCCCGATAGGCCGGGCGACGAAGCCCACGGCATAAACGCCGAACGCGTTGAGGGTGGCGACCAAAGGGTTGTCGTTGGGGAAAAACAGCGACCCGAAAACCAGGCCAGTGGCGGTGCCGTAGAGGAAGAAGTCATACCACTCGATTGTCGTGCCGATGGTGGCGGCCAACGCCGCCCGGGTCAGCATCCGGCGCTGTTCCGCGGCCGACAGGATCGGAGCCTGGGCGGTTGATGACATGGGTTCCTCCTGACGGTTTTTGCTTACGATGCGGCCGGCCCGCGCGTTCTGCAAGCGGGGGTGCCAGGCCCAAAGGCTGCAAACCGCCGCACCACGCCGCTCAAGCGACCGAAACGTGGACCCGGTGCCAGGCCGTGCTCAGGTAGCCCTTGAAGTTCCATATGTCGTCCGGCAGGGCCGGCTGGGTTTGCCCGGCGGAGTCCCAGGCCCGCACCGCCAGCTCATGCCGGCCTTTCGGCAGGTCAAGCTCGATGCGCCAAAGCGTCCAGCTCCAGGGCGACGCCGGGTCATGCTCCAGCTCGGCCTGCGCCCAGGTGCGGCCGCCGTCGGCGGACACGTCCACCCGGGTCACGGCGCGGGCGGTCGCGACGGCGTAGCCCTGCAGCCTCGCGCGGCCCGCGTCCAGCACGGCACCTTCCGCCGGCTGGCAGATCGCCGAGGTGAGCGGCATGTCGTCGATGGTGACGCCTTGCTGCCAATCGACCGTGTCCTCGGTGACGTCGGGCGGCAGCATCTTGTAGTCGCGCTGCTGCATGTGGTTGTCGGAGGGCCGGTCTTGCACGGTGATGGCGGCCAGCCATTTCGGGCTGCGCACGCCCGCGTAGCCCGGCACCACCGCGCGCAGCGGAAAGCCGTGCTCCGGCGCCAGCGTCTCGCCGTTCATGGCGAAGGCCAGCAAGGTTTCCGGCGCCATCGCCTTGGGCATGCCGATGGACACGCCGTAGGCGAACCGCCCTTCCTTCGGCATTTCTATGACGTCCTGGGCCTCAAACGCGACGTGCAGCGCAGCACCCGTCTCCGCCCCGGCGGCGCGCAGCACATCGGCCAGCGCGACGCCGGTCCACTCGGCATTGCCGATCGCCCCGGCCGCCCAGGGATCGCCCGTGGTCGGCCGCACCGTTTGCAGGTCGGCGCGGCGATTGCCGGCGCATTGCAGCACCGCGGTGACGGACCGCTCCGGGAAGCGGTCCCGCAGCTCCGCCACCGACAAGTCAAGCGGCGTGGCAACCCGGCCGCCCACCCGCAGCCGGTGAGTCGCCAAGTCGAGTTGCGGGATGCCGCCGTGGCTGCGCACGTAGAAATCGGCTTGTGCGGTGACATGGGACGCGAGCAGCCGGCCGGGCGGCGGCTCCGCGTTGTAGGGGTGCGCAGACCGCATCAGCAGGTTCGGCTTGGAACGGGTGGGATCGAGCACCGCGGTCTCCTTCAACTGGCAAGGGCGTCAACGCGGGCGCGGACGGAATGGGTGCAGCTTCGGCGCCGGAAAGCGGAGAACGGCGGCACCGGACTGCCGCCGGCATGCGCGGGCCGGCACCTGGGCCGATGCCGGTGAGCGTGCGCATCTCAGTGTCCTATCCAAGATCATGTGCCTTTTTTGCAGGGCTTCCGCGCCATCAACCGCACCGACGCCCAACGTGGAAAGGCGAGCGCGTCTTAGTTCAGGTCCTCCCAATCCTTGCCCGACCGGCGGCATCGGTTGAGCCAAGCGGCCGTCCGCTCGACGATCCACCGTCCAGGGAGCACGACGAACGTGCCGGCGTCGCTGCGCTTGACGACCTGGACGTCGCCGGCGCGGGCGACGGTGACGGGCTTGCCGTTGTCCAGGCTCTCGATCTCGGCCAGCTCGTCCGCGTGCGCCTCCATCAGATCGGCCAGGCGCCACAGCAGTTGGCCGCAGGCGAACGGCTTCATGCGCGCTCACTCGCCGCCGTCAAAGACGCGGCGGGCGGCGGCGACCGCGAGGTCCACGTCGGCGGCATCGGCCTCCGCGACCGCGGTGATCTGCTGGCTGGTGGCCGGATCGAACACGGCGAAGCGCTTGCCGGACTTGGCCTCCACCCATTCGTTGTCGATCAGCAGGCGGCAGGGCTTGGAAATGAAGTCGGCGGCGTCCGCGCCGAGCTTCCCGTGCGTAACAGAGACGTCCGTGATCGTGCCTCCCTCCCATCGTTACGTATGATTATAC
>CAXTUQ010000157.1:0-10709 GCA_964247405.1 uncultured Acetobacteraceae bacterium | reverse complement strand
ATGCTATTGCGATGCACACACCAGACCCGTGCCCCGCCATGGCCCGCCCCGCATGAGCATCCACGCCGCCCTCCTGCACCGGACCAGCTACCGCTACGGCCGTGCGGTGAAGCTTGGCCCGCAGACCATCCGGCTGCGCCCGGCGCCGCAGACCCGGACACCCATTCTGTCCTACTCGCTGACGGTCAAGCCGGAGCCGCATTTCGTCAACTGGCAGCAGGACCCGCAGGGCAATTTCCTGGCCCGCGTGGTGTTTCCCGAGCCGGTGACGCACTTCGAGGTCACGGTGGATCTCATCGCCGACATGGCCACCATCAACCCGTTCGGCTTCTTCCTGGAGCCGGAAGCGGAGGAATGGCCGTTCAGCTACGACCCGGTGCTGGAACAGGAGCTGGCGCCGTTCCGCCGGCTGGACCCGGTCGGCCCGCTGCTGTCGGCATTGACCGCCGAGGTGCCGCGCAACCCGCGCCGGACCATCGACATGCTGGTCGATCTGAACCGCCGGGTGCGGGACCGCGTGGGCTACATCGTCCGCATGGAGCCGGGCGTGTGGGACCCGGAGCGCACGCTGTCGGAGGCGCAAGGGTCCTGCCGGGATTCCGCCTGGCTGCTGGTGCACGCGCTGCGCCACTTGGGCTACGCCGCGCGCTTCGTGTCCGGCTACCTGATCCAGTTGGCGCCCGACATCAAGCCGCTGACCGGGCCGGAAGGGCCGACCGCCGACTTCACCGACCTGCACGCCTGGGCGGAGGCGTATTTGCCCGGCGCCGGCTGGATCGGCCTTGATGCCACCTCCGGCCTCTTGGCTGGCGAAGGGCACATCCCATTGGCCGCCAGCCCCGAGCCGACCTCCGCCGCGCCCATCTCCGGCCTGATGGAACCGGCGGAGACGGTGTTCGACGTCGAGATGAAAGTCACCCGCGTCAACGAGGCGCCGCGCGTGACCCGGCCCTACTCCGACGCGCAATGGCAGGCAATCCAGGCTGCGGGCACGGAGGTGGACCGCACGCTCACCGCGGAGGACCTGCGGCTGACCATGGGCGGGGAGCCGACCTTCGTCTCCGTCGATGACGCGGAGGGCAAGGAGTGGACCGTCGATGCGCTGGGTCCCACCAAGCGGCGGGAGGCCGGGCGCCTCTTGCAGCGGCTGCTGCCGCTTTGGGCGCCGGGGGCTGCGGTGCAGTACGGCATCGGCAAGCACTACCCCGGCGAGCAGGTGCCGCGCTGGGCGCTGAACGTGACTTGGCGGCAGGATGGCGAGGATGTTTGGTCCGACCGGGCGCTGCTCGCCGATCCCGACACCGCGACGGGGGACGCGGACGCGGACACGGCGCACGAGTTCGCCCTGGCCGTGGCCCGGCGCCTGCGCGTCGATCCCGAGGCGGTGCAGCGCGCCTACGAGGACCAGCCGTATTTCCTGATGCGCGAGGCCCGCATGCCCGCCAACATCGTGGCGGAAGCGGCGGAGTCCCGCGACCCCGTGGAGCGCGCCCGGATCATCCGGGTGTTCAACCAAGGGCTGGACCAGCCGGTTGGCAGCGTGCTGCCGCTGCGCCGGGCCGGGCGGCGCGGGGCGCGGCACTGGACGACCGAGCGTTGGGTGCTGCGGGAAGGCAAGCTGTTCCTGGTGCCGGGCGACGCCTCCGCCGGGGTCCGGCTGCCGCTGAACAGCCTGCCCTGGGTCGATCCCTCGGAAATAGAGGACGAGCCGGAGCCGGACCCGTTCGAGGAGCAGGGGCCGCTGCTGACCCGTGAGGCGATGCTGGCCGCCACCGGCGACGGCCGCCCCGGGCGCGGCATCCGCGTCGCCATGACGGCGCAGGCGCGCGGCGGGCTGCTGTATCTTTACTTGCCGCCGCTGCCCGCCGCGGAAGACTGGCTGTCGCTGGTCGCCGCCATCGAGGCCACCGCCGCCGACCGCCGCCGCCCGGTGGTGCTGGAAGGCTACAAGGCGTCCTATGACCGCCGGCTGCTGACCTTCTCGGTCACGCCCGACCCCGGCGTCATGGAGGTCAACATCCACCCGGCGCAAAGCTGGGACGAGCTGGTGACGCGCACCGAGCAGCTTTACGAGCAGGCGCGGCACGTCGGCCTCACGGCGGAGAAGTTCATGGTGGATGGCCGCCACGTCGGCACCGGCGGCGGCAACCACGTCGTCATGGGTGCCATGACGCCGGAGGACAGCCCGTTCCTGCGCCGCCCGGACCTGCTGAAGTCGCTGCTCGGCTTCTGGCACAACCACCCGAGCCTGTCCTACCTGTTCAGCGGCCTGTTCATCGGCCCGATGAGCCAGCACCCCCGCATCGACGAGGCCCGGCAGGACGCGCTACGCGAGCTGGAAGTCGCCTTCCGCCACATCCGGCCCGGCCACGAGCCGCAACCGTGGCAGGTGGACCGGATGCTGCGCAACATCCTGACCGACATGACCGGCAACACCCACCGGACCGAGTTCTGCATCGACAAGCTGTACTCGCCCGACAGTTCCTCCGGACGGTTGGGCTTGGTCGAGTTCCGCGCCTTCGAGATGCCGCCGCACGCCCGCATGTCGGTGGCCCAGATGCTGCTGATGCGGACCGCGGTCGCCGCGTTCTGGCGCTTCCCGTACGAGCGCCGCCTGGTGCGCTGGGGCACCCGGGTGCATGACGACTTCCTGCTGCCGCACTTCGTCTGGCAGGACCTGCTGGACGCGGTCGAGGAACTGTCGTCGTACGGCACCAAGCTTGATGCCGCTTGGTACCGTCCGCATTTCGAGTTCCGCTTCCCGGTGATCGGCGAGGTGGCGGTGCATGGCGCGACCGTCGAGCTGCGCCACGCGCTGGAACCCTGGCACGCGCTGGGGGAAACCGCGGGCGTCGGCGGCACGGTGCGCTACGTCGATAGCTCCGTGGAGCGGGTGCAGGCGCGGGTCACGGGCTGGGAAGCCGAGCGGTTCGTGCTGGCCTGCAACGGCGCCGCCGTGCCGCTCAGCCCGACCGGCACGGAGGGCGAGTTCGTGGGCGGCGTGCGGTTCAAGGCCTGGGACCCGGCGGCGGCGCTGCATCCCAACATCGCCGCGCAGGTGCCGCTGGTGTTCGACGTGTTCGACCGCTGGACCGGGCGCTCGCTGGGCGGCATGTCGCACCACGTCGCCCACCCCGGCGGGCGCTCCTACGACACCTTCCCGGTCAACGCCAATGAGGCGGAGGCTCGGCGCCGCGCCCGCTTCCTGCCCATCGGCCACACGCCGGGTCCGATGGAGGAGCCGCTGGTCAGCGTGTCCCCGGAGCACCCGCGCACGCTCGACCTGCGCGCCGTCGCTTGATCGAGAGCCTGCCTATCGGCGGCACGGCGCCGGGGACGGCGCAGGCGCTGACGGTGCGGCGGTTCGGGCGGCCCGGCGCGCGGCCGAAGGTGTACGTGCAGGCCGGGCTGCATGCGGACGAGCCGCCGGGGATGCTCGTGGCGCGTCACCTGATCGGGCGGCTGCAGGCCGAGGCCGAGGCGGGCCGCATCGTGGGCGAGGTCATCGTGGTGCCGATGGCGAACCCGATCGGGTTGTCGCAGCGGGTGCTGGGCGGCCTGCTCGGGCGGTTCGACCTGACGGACGGGACCAACTTCAACCGCGGCTACCCCGCTTTGGCTGACGGCGCGGCCCGGGCCATGTCCGACCGGCTGACCGACGACGCCGCCGGCAACACGGCACTGATCCGCGCGGCCCTGCTTCGTGCCAACGCCACGTCGGACGCGACCACCCCAGCGGAGCACCTGAAGCGCTTGCTGCTCGGCCTGGCGCTGGATGCCGACCTGGTGCTCGACCTGCATTGCGAGAACGAGGGCGCGGTGCACCTTTACACCCTGACGCCGCTTGTGGACCGGGTGGGGCCGCTGGCGGCGCTGCTCGGCGCGCGGGCGCTGCTGCTGGCGCCGGAGTCCGGCGGGCAGCCGTTCGACGAGGCGTGCAGCGGTCCTTGGCTCGATGTGCAGACCCGCTTCCCCGGGCACCCGGTCCCGCTCGCCTGCTGCGCCGTCACGGTGGAACTGCGGGGGGAGGCCGACGTGAGCCACGCGCTGGCGGCGGCAGACGCCGACGCGCTGCTGGCCGCTATGGTGCTCGCCGGCGCCACCGCTGGCCCGGCCCCTGCCCTGCCGCCGGCACGCTGCGCGCCGACGAACCTCGCCGACGCCGAATTCCTGGTCGCGCCGGTGCCGGGCGTGCTGGTGCTGCACCGTGCGGTGGGGGACGGCATCGCGCCGGGCGATGTGGTGGCGGAGGTGATCGACCCTGCCTCCGGCGCTGTGGCGCCGCTGTGCGCCCGCTACGCCGGGGTGCTGTTCGCCCAGGAGTCCGTACGGTTTGTCGCGGCCGGGCGCAGCGTCGCCAAGATCGCCGGCACGGAGGCGCGGCGGTCCGGGCGACTGCTTGGCGCCTAACCCGGGGGCGCCTGGTGTCCAGAATTCCACAGAAGAGACCCAAAAAAACCGGCCGAATCTGGCTTTTCAAGGTCTGACAAGGATGCCAAACGTCAGGTTTTGACCATCAATTTCTAACGCTCAATATCACGCCATGGTCGAGAGAAGATCAGAAACAACACAATGCTGGTAGGAATTATGTAAGGATACATGTTCATATGATTTATGCCGTCTTCACCAGAAAGCGGAAATCCCCCGTATATTGGGGTCAATATGCCGAACCAAATACTAATAATCACGAATGTGAGTAACATTAGACCAGGATTTTTTATGATTTCCGAGAAATTCCACAACATTGTTACGGTTGCAGCGACCACACCAGCTAATGGGTAAGCAAGAGCTAGCGACAAAAGGAGGCGCCAAAGCCATTTCCCATCGACAAGGCGCGCCCACATCATCTCACCTACCTTTCACCGCCAGTGTTCTAGTAGCTCAGCGCCTGATAGCAGCGGCGGTGGCCTTTGTAGGGCGGAAAAGTGTCAGCGCCTTCCGCCAACACGCAGCGCGTCGGCGCATGACGCTTCGCTTATGCGCCCTATTAGCTAAGCCGGCTGCTGCTCCGTGATCTCCTGCGTCACCACGTCGAACTTCGCCAGCCAAGCCGGCCCGAAATTGGTCACGAGCGCCACATCCGTCGCATCCCGCCCCCGCGCCATCAAAAGGCGCCCGATCCGCGGCGTGTTGAAGCGCGCGTCGAAGGTGTACCAGCGCCCACCCTCCGGCCCCTCCAGGAACACCTCGAACCACGCCGAGAAGTCCATCGGCGCATCCACCGGCGGGATGCGGATGTCGCCCAGGTAGCCCGTGCAGTAGCGGGCGGGGATGTTCATGCAGCGGCACAGGGTCACGGCCAGATGGGCGAAGTCGCGGCACACGCCCCGGCGCTCGTCGTAGGCGTTGCGTGCGGTCTTGTCGGGCCGGGCGTGCTCGTAGCCGAAGGTGATGCGGTCGTTGGCGAAGTCGCAGATCGCCTGCACTCGCGCCCAGCCCGGCTCGGTCGCGCCGAACAGCGACCAGGCGGTCTCGTGCAGCAGGTCGGTGTCGCAGTAGCGGCTGCCCAGCAGGTAAACCAGGGTGCCGGACGGCAGCTCGTCGATGGGGATTTGCTTCGCTTCCGGCACCGTCGCGTCGGGCAGGCCAGTGTCCCGGACCTCGAACTGCGTCGAGATGGTTAGCGGGCCGGCCGGTGCCACGATCCGGTGGCAGATGTTGCCGAAGTCGTCGTTGTAGCGGCGGGCCTCGATCCCCGGCTCGAACTTGATCACCTGCGGCGTCAGCAGGTCCGCCTCGCGGGACGGATGCACGCTCAGCAGCAGCAGCATCGGCACCGGCTGCGGGCAGTTGTAGGAGATGGTGTAGCCGGCCTGGATACGGATCATGGGAACCTCGCGAGAGTCGTCTGGATTGTTTTATGTCTGGCCGCCTTCGTCGGACGTCACCCGGATGCTGACCTCCATGCCCAGGCAATCCGCGGCCGCCCCGGTCCAACTGCCGGACAGCGGCACCGCATGGTCTGGGTCGCGCACCACGGCGACGCGGATCAGGTCGCGGTTGCCAACGATGTTGTTGGTGGGATCGAACTCGACCCAGCCGGCGCCGGGCAAATAGACCTGCAGCCAGGCGTGGGTGTTGCCGCCGCCATGGTGGTGGTCGGGCGTGCCGGGCTTGTCGCGGCTGGGCACGTAGATGTAGCCGCTGACGAAGCGGGCGGCGAGGCCGAGGCAGCGGACCGCCTCCATCATCAGCACCGCAAAGTCGCGGCAGGTGCCGGTGCCCAGGCGCAGGGTCGTGGCGGGGGGCTGGATGCCGGCCTCCTGCCGGACCCGGTAGGTGAACTGCCGCCGGATTCGGTGGTTCATCGCGGTCAGCATCGCCAGCGTGCCGGTGGGGCCGTCGGTGCGCAGGAAGGACCGCGCCCAAAGGTCGAGCTGGTGCGACGGGTCCGGATAGTGCCGCTCGATGGAGCGCAGCAGGTCCGCCATTTCCTCGGGGTCATAGCTGAACGGATAAACCCGGGCATAGTCCTCCAGGCACGCCTCGATGCCGGCCGCGTCCTGATGTTCATGCTCCAGCCGCAAGGTGCTGAGGAACGTCAATTCCTGCGCCCGGCCGCCGAAGCGGGCATAGGCGACGCTGTTGCCGAACACGTCATGGGCCCAGCGCAGCTGCACCGGCTCCGGCGTGATGTCGAGCCGGGCATCGAGGTGCCGCTGGTCGTGGCTGTCGCGCGGGCGGAGCATCATGCGATGCTCCCCGAACGCGACGGGCCGGCGATAGCGGTAGGTGGTCCGGTGACGGACGGTCAGGATTGGCAAGGGGCGCCAGAGTTTGGCCGCGTGAACCGCTTCTGCATGCAATGAGACTACCATTCACCGACCGTGCTGCAAATCTACGCAGTCGGTTACGCAAGCAGTGTGCCATGGTTTGCCGCGGGTGCCGGACTGTTGAACGCCCGCCCCGGCGCGGCCGAAACCAGGGCGGCAGGCGGTCAACGCTTCTGGTTGTAAACGTCCACGCAAACGGCGCCCAGCAGCACGAGGCCCTTGATGACCTGCTGGTAATCGATGCCGATGCCGAGGATCGACATGCCGTTGTTCATCACCCCCATGATGAACGCCCCGATGATAGCGCCTGTCACCTGGCCCACGCCGCCATAGGCCGACGCGCCGCCGATGAAGCAGGCGGCGATGGTGTCCAGCTCGAAGCCGACGCCGGCCTTAGGCGTCGCGGTGTTGAGACGGGCGGCGAAGATCAGGCCGGCCAGCGCCGCCAGCACCCCCATGTTGACGAACGTGAAGAACGTCAGCCGCTCCGTGCCGATGCCCGAGAGCTTCGCCGCCTTCTCGTTGCCGCCCACCGCATAGATCTGGCGGCCCACGGTGGTGCGGGTGGTGACGAAGGCATACAGCGCGATCAGCACCGCCATGATGACGAGCACGTTGGGCAAGCCGCGGTACGAGACGATCAGGTAGGTGAGGCCGCAGATCGCGGCGAGCATCAGCGCGTTCTTGGCGGCGAAGAAGCCGAACGGCTCGGCCTCCACCCCGTGCTTCTCGCGCCGGGCGCGGTTGCGGATGTTCACGTACGCCAGCGCCAGCGCGAGCAGCACGCCGAGCAGCATGGACGACCAGCGGAAGCCGCCCATTTCCGGCAGGAACTCCGGCAGGAAGCCCGAGGACAGCCGCTGGAACGACACAGGGAACGGCCCGACCGACTGGCCGCTGAGCACGGCCAGCATCAGCCCGCGGAACACCAGCATCCCCGCCAGCGTCACGATGAAGGACGGGATCTTGAAGTAGGCGACCCAGTAGCCCTGCGCCGCGCCGATCAGCCCGCCCGCAGCCAAGCAGACGATGGCCGCCGGGATGAACGGCATTTGGTACTGCACCATCATCACCGCCGCCAGCGCGCCGATGAAGCCCGCGACCGACCCGACCGACAGGTCGATGTGCCCGGTGACGATGACCAGCAGCATCCCCAGCGCCATGACGGCGATGTAGCTGTTCTGCAGCACGAGGTTGGTGAGGTTGAGCGGGCGCAGCAGCGT
Source organism: uncultured Acetobacteraceae bacterium (assembly GCA_964247405.1). GTDB lineage: Bacteria > Pseudomonadota > Alphaproteobacteria > Acetobacterales > Acetobacteraceae > CAHJXG01. The sequence goes on along the minus strand of CAXTUQ010000157.1, from coordinate 2,713 downwards.
GCCGTTGGTCGCGACCTCGAAGAACAGCATGATCGCGAACAGCGACAGCAACATGCCGTATTGGCGGAGGTTTGCCTTGAGGAAGCCGCTTTGGCCGGGCCTGGCGATGGGGGTGACGGTGATGTCGCTCATGGTTGCTCCCCTTTGCGCATGATCGAGCGCATGATCTTCTCCTGGGACGCCTCCGCGCGGGAGAACTCTCCCACGAAGGCGCCTTCGTTCATGACGCAGATGCGGTCGCAGAGGCCCAGCAGCTCCGGCATCTCCGACGAGATGACGACCACGCCCTTGCCGCTGTCGGCCAGCGCATTGATGATCTGGTAGATCTCGTACTTGGCGCCCACGTCGATGCCCCGCGTCGGCTCGTCGAGGATCAGCACCTCCGGGCCGGAGAACAGCCACTTGGACAGCACGACCTTCTGCTGGTTGCCGCCCGACAGGTTGCCGCTTTCCTGGTACACGCTGGAACAGCGGATCCTCATGCGCCCGCGGTAGTCGTCGGCGACCGCCAGCTCCCGCATGTCGTCGATCACCGTGCTGCTGGACACGCCGCCCAAGTTCGCGAGCGTCACGTTCTTGCGGATGTCCTCGCCCAGGATCAGGCCCAGGTGCTTGCGGTCCTCCGTCACGTAGGCAAGCCCGGCGGCGATGGCGCGCGGCACGGTGGACAGGTCCACCGGCTTGCCGTCCATGAAGGCGCGTCCGCTGATCTCCCGCCCATAGGACCGGCCGAACACGCTCATGGCGAACTCCGTGCGGCCTGCGCCCATCAGCCCGGCGATCCCCACGATCTCGCCGCGCCGCACATGGAAGTTGACCCCGCGCACCACCTTCCGCCCGGGATGCTGCGGGTGGTCCACCGACCAGTCCTCGACGCGGAACACCTCCCCGCCGATCTGCGGCGCGTGGTCCGGGAAGCGGCTGTCGAGGTCGCGGTCCACCATGCGCCGGATGATGTGGTCCTCCTCGACGGGCGCGGTGCGGCAGTCCACCGTCTCCACCGTGCGCCCGTCGCGCAGCACGGTGACGCGGTCGGCGACCTTGGTGACCTCGTTCAATTTGTGGGAGATCAGGATGGAGGAGATGCCCTGGGCGCGGAACTCCACCAGCAGGTCCAAGAGCGCCGCGCTGTCCCGCTCGTTCAGGCTGGCGGTCGGCTCGTCGAGGATCAAGAGGCGGACCTGCTTCGACAGCGCCTTGGCGATCTCCACCAACTGCTGCTTGCCGACGCCGATGTCGGTGATGAGCGTGTCGGGCGGCTCGTGCAGGCCGACCTTGGCCAGCAGCGCCTTCGCGCGGGCGTGCACCGCGCCGCGGTCGATCACCCCGAAGCGGGACGGCGGGTTGACGAGGAAGATGTTCTCGGCAATCGACAGCAGCGGGATCAGCGCGAGTTCCTGGTGGATGATGACCATCCCCAGCGCCTCCGTGTCGTTGATGCCGCGGAACTGCCGCTCCTCCCCGTCATAAACGACGCTGCCCTCGTAGCTGCCGGCCGGGTAAACCCCGCTCAGCACCTTCATCAGCGTCGATTTGCCCGCGCCGTTCTCGCCGACGAGCGCGTGGATCTCGCCCGCGCGGACGGTGAGGCTCACGTCGCGCAGCGCGGTGACGGGACCGAACCGTTTGGTGATGCCGCGCATTTCCAGGATGTCGGCCATTCCTGCTCCCTGTACCGTTGGGGCGCGGAGCTTGCGGTTTCCGCGCCCGTTGCCGCCGGCTTCTACTGGATCTGCTGCTTCGTGTAGTAGCCGCTGTCGATCAGCACCGCCTGCCAGTTGGACTTGTCCACAATCACCGGCTTGAGCAGGTACGCCGGCACCACCTTGACGCCGTTGTTGTAGCTTTTGGTGTCGTTGACCTGCACCGGCTGGTTGCTGAGCAGGGCGTCCACTATGTCCACGGTGACGCGCGCCAAGTCGCGGGTGTCCTTGAAGATGCTGGAATACTGCTCGCCCGCCAGGATCGCCTTGACGGAGGAGATCTCGCAGTCCTGCCCGCTGATGAACGGCATCGGCATGTCGCCGCTGCCGTAGCCGACGCCCTTGAGCGAGGAGATGATGCCGATGGAAATCCCGTCATACGGCGACAGCACGGCATCCACCCGCTTGTCCGAGTAGTAGGCGCTGAGCAGGTTGTCCATGCGCGCCTGGGCGGTGGCGCCGTCCCAGCGCAGGGTCGAAACCTTGTCCATGCCGAGCTGGCGGCTGGGGACCGCCAGCTTGCCGCGGTCGATGTAGGGCTGCAGCACCGACATCGCGCCGTCGTAGAAGAAGTAGGCGTTGTTGTCGTCGGGCGAGCCGCCGAACAGCTCGATGTTGAACGGCCCCTTGCCTTCCTTGAGCCCCAGGCCGGTTTCCAGCGACGACGCCTGCAGCACGCCGACCTGGAAGTTGTCGAAGGTGGCATAGTAATCGACGTTGGGCGTGCTGCGGATCAGCCGGTCGTAGGCGATCACCTTGACGCTGCGGTCGTGCGCCTTGCCGAGCACGTCGGACAGCGTGGTGCCGTCGATGGCGGCGATCACGAGCACCTTGGCGCCCTTGGTGATCATGTTCTCAATCTGCGAAAGCTGGTTGGGCACGTCGTCCTCGGCGTATTGCAGGTCGGTCGCGTAGCCGCGCGACTTCAGAACCTTCACGATGTTGTCGCCGTCAGCGATCCTGCGGGCGGAGGATTTGGTGGGCATGGCGACGCCGACCAGGCCCTTGCC
>CAXTUQ010000156.1:10388-10710 GCA_964247405.1 uncultured Acetobacteraceae bacterium | reverse complement strand
GGGCCCCGTCGCGCTCGGCGTCGGAGCGGCGCTTCAGCACGAGAACCGCGCAGCCCTGCGCCGCAGCGCTGTCCGCTGTGCAAGGAACCTCCGTGTAGGGCCTTGCCACGCCGGACGCCCGCGTCTGGCCGGAGCGGCCGCCGGGCAAATGCGCGCCCGCGACGATCCCCACGTCGCACGTCAGCCGGCGGAGGCGGCCGATCACCGCGGCGAGCGCATCGATGGAGGACGCGGCCTCGACCATCTCGGCCCCGGCCAGACCCGGGCGGGACAGGGCCACGGCCGCGTCGGCGGCGGACAAGCCTGAAGCCGCCACGGCCAG
>CAXTUQ010000156.1:0-10378 GCA_964247405.1 uncultured Acetobacteraceae bacterium | reverse complement strand
GGCGCCGGGTCGGCCGTGTCGGGCGACAGGCCGGCCCGCGCGTCCCCCAACGCGGCAGCGAACACCTGCGGCGTGCTTGGACACCCGAGGGCGGCACCCTCGCCGACAGCACCAGCGGTTACGCTGCCCCAGAAGTCGGACAGGTTCCGGATGCCGTGGAACCCGCACGACATGCCGACGACCGCGATGTCCGGCGCTTGCCCGCGAGCCGCGCCGCCGGTTCCCTCCGGCCCGTCCCCGGCGTCGGCGTGGAACGACCCCCCGGAGTCAGGCAACGGACGGAACGGGCTGGGCGTGGGTGGCGGCCGGCTGCTGCGGCGCCGCTGCGGTCGGCATGGATGGGCCATCGCCTGCGCTGGCGTAGATCAGCACCTCGACCTCGCCCTTGCGGCCGAACATCAACTCATCGATGAAGCACCGGCAGCCTTCGTTGATCGACAGCCAGTCGAAGCCGCGCTCTTCGTGCAGCTTGCCGGAGTACCGGGTCGCCATGCCCGAATCCGCCCAGGGTCCCCAGCCGATGCTGGCGACGCGGCCCGGCCATTGCGCGTCCAGCCGCCAAGCGAGCTTGTTCAGCGCCTCGTTCGCCGCCGCGTAGTCGGCGCCGCCGGCGCAGCCGAAGCGGGCGGCGACCGACGAGAAGAACGCGATGAACCGAAGCTGGTCCGGACGCAGCACACGCGCCAGCGTGAGGGCGGGCGAGACCTTGGTGGCGAACACGCGGTCGAACGAGTCAAGCGACTTGTTGAGGACCAACCCGTCCTCGACCACGCCTGCGGCATGGATCACGCCGTCGATGCGGCCATGGTCGCGGTAGATGGACGCGACAAGGGCCTCAAGCGCCGGGCCGTCGCACACGTCGAGGCAGTGATAGTCGAAGCGCGCCCCGAGCGCCGACAGCCGGGCGAAGCCCGCCCGCATCTCGCGCGCCTTGAGCAAGGCTTGGTAGTCCGCATCAAGCTTTTGCAATGACAAGCCGCCGCCGCTGGCGCGCTGCTTGTTGGCCAACGCGCGCTTCAGCTCCGCTTCCGACGTAAGGTGCGCCGTCTCGTCCGGCTCTGCGGCTGGCGGCGTTGTCCGCCCCGTCATGACCATGCGGCAACCATGTTGCGCGGCAAGGGCGGCGCAGACGTGCGCGCCGATGCCCCGGGCACCCCCCGTGACCAGGACGACCGAGTCGCGGTCGAGCTTGACCTGCGGCGTCGTCGAGCGGCGCAGGGGCGCTTGGACCGCCTCCAGGGTGCAGCGGCCATGGCTGGAGTACCCGACCTCGACCGCGTTGTCCCAACTGCCGATGTCCGGCCAGGCCATGGACGGGAGCGCCTTGTCGCCGTCGGCGGGATCGACGTCCCAGCAGCGGACCATGACCTCCGGCCACTCCTGGGCGAGCGACTTGACCAAGCCGGGCAGTCCGGCTTGGCCGGGGTTGAACCGCGCGGGCGCTGACTGCAAGCCGAAACTGCCGCCCATCGCCGTCACGGCGCCCAATGTCCCGCGTGCCCGTTGCAGGTCGCGCCCGAACACGGACGCCAGCAGGAACAAGCTGCGCAGTTCGAGCATGTCGCCGCCTTCCCCGGGGGCGGACGGCAGCATGTGCCATATGTCCGTCACCGGCCCCATCTGCCGCTGGATGAGTTCCCGCAGCCGCTGCACGGACTCAGTCGAGAGCAGGTCCGCCTCGTAGTTGCCGTAGCTGCCCCCGCAGGACGCGGCGCCATGCCGAACCAAGGCGATGGACGGCGGGAAGTCGGCGCTGCGCAATGTTTCCGCGAGCCGCCGCGCCCTGCCGCCGGCATCCTCCGTGATCAGCAGGACGCCCCATTGCCGGTCCCGCAGCCCTTCAAGCTGCGCTTCCAGCATCCCTTCCTGTGGCCGGTAAAACATGACTTCGGCATCGGACGGCCCCTTCACCGCCGCCATCTCGGCCCGAACGAGGCAACGCTTGACGCCCGGCAGCGGCTCGGCAGCGATGTCGTCCCAGCCGTCCGCTTCGGCCAGCCATGATTCCGCGGCCTGTTGCGACTGCATGACAACGGCTGGCTGCGGCATTTGCTTCTCCTCCAGGAAGGCGAGGATCTGCTGCAGGGTGCGCGAAGGGTTGGCACCGAGGAAAAACGCTTCCGCCGTCATGTCAATGGCCAGTTCCTCGGACAGCCGCTCGTAGAGCGCGCCGAGGATTTCCGTCCGCTTGATGGAGTCGATGCCCAGGTCGGCCTCAAGGTCATGGTCAAGCCGCAGCATGTCTGCGGGATAGCCGGTGCGGTCGCTGACAAGGCTGAACAAGAGGTCGTGCGGAATGGCGACGCGGGGGCTGAGCGTGACCGCCGGCACGGAAGCCGCGGACGGCATGACAGGCTGGGGCGCAGGCAACGGATTGGCGGCTGGGCTTGCCTGTCGCCCTGGGCTTGGCTGTCCCTCGAACCATGCGAGCACCTGCCGGAGGCTGCGCAATTGTCCCGCCTTCGCGAGCAAGTCCTCAACCGGCCGGTCAGCCCCGAGGCTCTCGTGCAACGTGCCGAGGATTTCAGTGCGCTTGATCGAGTCGATGCCGAGATCGGCTTCCAGGTCGGAGTCGAGGTCCAGCATCTCCACCGGGTAGCCGGTCCGCGCGCTCACCAGCTCCAGCGCCGTTCCGGCGATGGACGCGCCGGCCGGGCTTTGCCGCAAGACAGGTGAAGGCTCGGCAACGACAGCAGGGCCTTGCACGCCGGGCGCTGCCGCCTGCTCCGCCGCCTTTGGCTGCTGCATCGCTCGCAGCCAGGCGATCACGTCGCCAAGGCGGCGCAACTGCGATGCTTCGGCGAAGAATGTTTCCGCCTCCGACGCGCTCAGCCCGTCGCCGAGCCGTTCGCGCAAGGCGGAGAAGATTTCGGTGCGCTTGATGGAGTCGATGCCGAGATCGGCTTCCATGTCCTGCCCCGCGTTGAGCATGTCGGGCGGATAGCCGGTTCGCTCGCTGACTAGGTCCAGCAACACCTGGCCTATGTCCGGCCCGGAGAGGGCCGGCCATGCGACGGGCAAGGGTACGGCGACGGGTGCTGGAATTGGCGCGGCAGCGCCGGACTTCCTTGGCTGGTGGCTGGTTACCCTGTCCAACCGGCTCGGCACCACCGGCTCGGGAGGCCGCAGCGCTGGGGGCCGCTCCGGCGTCAAAGGCTCCGCAGCAGGAGGGGGACGAACTGCAACGGGCTTTGCAGGAGGAGGGATCGCCTCGTCAGCGGAAGGCCGTTGCCGGTCCGCCGGTGGAAGCAGGCCGGCGAGAACGCGCTCCAACAGGAGTTCGCGCTCCCGCTGCGCTTCGCTCTGGTATGCCCGGAACTGGTCGAGCAGCGCGCGAAGCGAGGCGTGGGCGTCACCTTCAGTCGCGCCGCGCAGGGAAGGGCTTGCTGGCAAGGACGGCGCCTGGGGTGGAAGCGCGGGTGCAGGGGTCGCTGGCGAGGCCGGCGCCGGAGCAATGGCGGCCTCGGACATGGGAAGCCGGGTTGCCGGGCTTGCGGTCGCCATCACCGGAGCGGCGGGCTTGCGAAGCGCGACGGGATCGGCAGCCGGCTTGGCGGCCACGCGCGGCGGGTTGTCCGGGCGAGCCAGCCCGGGCGCGACCGCTGCGGAAGGCCGGAGGGGACGGGACCGGCCGCTGTCGATCAACCAAGTGGTTGCCGAGTGCTTCGGCGTCTCGCTGAACCGGTCGTTCCGCTGCCCCAGGCCGGCAAACAGCCGTTCCAGACGCGGCTGCTTGCCGGCGGCGAACAGTTGCCCGATGACGCCGAAGAAGTCGGTGACCGGATTGGCGGCGCCGGGCCGATCCGACGTCAGGATGCGCATGGGCCGGCCGGCAAGGATTTGCCGGGTAAGCCCGCTCAGGACCTGGCCTGGCCCAACCTCGATGAACGTCCGCACGCCGGCGGCGTACATCGCCTCCACCTGATCCAGGAAGTGGACCGGCTTGGTGAGCTGGTCGATGAGGATGCGCCGGATGCCGTTGGCGTCGCCCGGGTAGGGCTGCGCCGTCAGCCCGGTATACACGGGCAAGCGCGGGGGCTGGAACTTCACGAGCGTTGCGGCGCGGGCGAACAGGGCTGCAGCCGGGAACGCCTCGGGGATGTGGAACCCGGCGCTCATGGGCAGCTTGCTGCAACGGATCGACAAGGCGGACAGCCGTCCGGCAAAGGCGTCGATCGCGTCGCACGCCCCGCCGACCGTCAACTGCCTGGGCGCATTGACCGTGGCGATGGTGACGCCAGGGCTGTCCGGCAGCAGCCCGGCGACGACATCGCGGCTTTCGTTGACCGCCAGCATCGCGATGGCGCCGCGCCCCTGGGTTTCCTGGACCACGCGCCCGCGAAGCTCGGAAAGCCGGATCAGGTCGTGGAACGACAGCGTGCCGCTGACGCAAAGCGCCACGTACTCCCCGTAGCTGTGCCCGGCGGCAACGTCGGGCCGCACGCCGAGGTCATCGAGCAGCGCATACGCGGCGTAGTCGGCCGCCCCGAGCGCGGGCTGCGCGAACCACGTCTGCTCAAGCGTTTCGCCCTGTTCCTTGGCCTCGCCTGCATCATAGGCCGGCGGCGGGAATATGGCCCGCGCCAGCGATGAGGGCAGCACCTCCGACAGGATGCGGTCGGCAAGCTCGAACCGTTCCCGCACGATCGGGAAGTAGAGCGCAAGCTGCTGCAGCATGTTGATGTGCTGCGATCCCTGGCCGGGGAACAGGAACGCCGTGGCGCCAAGATCGGGCTGGCCTTCGCCGAACAGGATCGGCCCGGCGGAAGGCATGGGCGCGCCTGACCGCAGCTTCTCCGCGGCGCTTACCAGCAGCAGAGGCAGGTCCGCCGAAGCGTCGGCCACGATGGCAAGCCGGCAGTCGCCCTTCGCCGCGCGCTCCTGCGACAACAGCGTGGCGGCCACGTCGATCAGCCGCGGCGGTGCGTCGCCCTGGACCGACTGCAGCAGCAGATCGACTTGATCGGCCAGGTCCGCGCGGCTTGGCGCCCGGAACACCAGCAGCTCGGCAGGCCGCACCGGCAACGCGGCGGCGTGCCCGGGAAACTCTTCCAGCACGGCATGGAAGTTCGTACCGCCGAAGCCGAACGCGCTCACGCCGGCGCGGCGCGGCGCGGCGGCGCTGTGCAGCCAAGGGCAGGCCTGGCCGGCCAGGTAGAACGGGATTGTCCGGTCCCGCATCGCCGCGCTCGGCTCCTCGAACAGCGTCGGCGGCAGCGTGCGGTGGTGCAGGGCGAGGCTGGTCTTGATGAGGCCGGCAAGCCCAGCCGCGTTCTTGGTGTGACCGATCATCGACTTGACCGAGCCGATGGCGCAGCTTTGCGGGTCGGCCTGCGCCTCCTGGAACACCTGGCGCAGCGTTTCCAGCTCGGCGCGGTCGCCCGCGATCGTTCCGGTGCCGTGCGCCTCGACCAAGCCGACCGCAGCGGGCGAGAACTCAAGGCCGGCGTAGGCCCGCTCGATGGCCCGGCGCTGGCCCTTGACGGATGGGGCCGTGAGGCTCTTGTCGCGGCCGTCGCTGGACCCGGCGACGCCCCGGACCAGGGAATAGATGCGGTCGCCGTCGCGCAGCGCGTCGCCGAGGCGCTTGACGATGATGGCGGCCACGCCGTCGCTGATGGCGATGCCATCCGCTTGGGCGTCGAACGGGCGGCACCGGCCGCGCGGGGACAGCGCCCGGGTCTTGCTGAACAGGAGATAGCCGTAGATGTTCTGCTGGCCGTCGGCCGCCCCGACGACGGCAAGGTCGCTGGTGCCCTGCCGCAATTCCTTCACGGCAGCGTCGAGCGCCGCCAGCGACGAGCCGCAGGCTGCGTCGATGGCGATGTTCGGGCCGCCGAGGTCGAAGCGGTTGGCCACCCGTCCCGCCATGACGTTGGGCAGGATGCCGGGGAAGCTGTCTTCCGTGAGCACCGGCAGCTTGCGCTTCAGCGCCGCCACCACGGCCTCGCGGGCCGCCGGGTCGATGTCGTCGAGCTGCCCGATGTGGTGCTCCATCAGCGCGCGGACTTCGTAGGAGCCGGCGAGGTCGCACGGCGCGCCGCCGGTGCCGATGACGACAGCGGCCCGCTCCCGGTCGAACGGCCGCTTGTCGTAGCCGGAGTCTTCCAGGGCGCGGCGCACCACGTCGAGAAACAGGAGCTGCAACGGCTCGATGGAGGAGACGCTTGCCGGAGGAATGCCGTAGCGCACCGGGTCGAAGTGCATCGGCTCGATGAAGCCGCCCCACTTGGAGATGACCCGGTCGGGAAGCTCCGGGCGCTCGGAGTAGAACCGGTCCGACTGCCAGCGGTCGGCCGGAACCTCCACGATGGCGTCGAGCCGGCCCAGCGTGTTGTCCCAGAACTGCTGAACGCCCGGCGCCTTCGGAAAGCGGCACGCCATGCCGACAACGGCGATCGGCTCAAGCTCTCCGGCGACGGCCGCCGCGCGCGTGCGGCGCGGCGCCTCGGCGCGCATCTCCGAATGCGTCCGGCGGAGCACCTTCGTCGAGCCTTGCGCGACATCCTGGTGCAGGTCGGCCAAGCCGCACGTTTCCGCGCGGAGCGCGGCGATCTGGCCGAGCATGTACATGCCGTCGCGCTTCTGCTGCTCCGGCGCGACGGCGACCAGCCGCGACCCGGCCTCCCCCGACACGCGGGCAAGCCCCTTGGACGCGAGCCGCATACGCCCGAGGCTGGCCTCTTCAAGCTGTTGGCGCGTTTCAGCCTGGGTCATCCCAGCCTGCAGGAAACCCTGCTTCAGCGCATTGAACTCGCCGGCATAGGCGGTGGGCGCGCACTGGATGGCGTGTCCGCCGTCGGAGTCCAGCATCACCGTGTCGCGGCACGCGATGGCTTCGGCCTGGTAAGGCGCGACAATGGCGCCGGTCTCCACGGCGTCGCGCGTGAACAGGTAGGCCGTGCCCATGAGGACGCCGGCGCGGATGCTCGCTGCTGGCCCGGCGCTGGCCAAGGCGCCGACCATCGCGGCCGAAACGGCATCGTGGACGCCGCCGGCGAACAGCACGTCGATGATGTCGGGCTTGCTCGCCTTGGACTGGAAGTCGAGCAGGACGCTGAACGCGGCGTCCCACAGCATCGCGCTCGACAGCGGGCCGACATGGCCCCCGCACTCGCGGCCTTCAAAGATGAACCGCCGGCTTCCTGCCCTGAGGAACATGTCGAGCAGCCGAGCCGACGGGGCATGGATGTAGGTTTTTATGCCGGCGGTTTCCAGCACCGCTGCCTGGTCCGGGCGGCCTCCGGCCAGGATGGCGAAGTGGGGCCGGACCTTCATCACGGCGCGCAGTTGCTCGGCGCGCAGCTCGGGTGGAATGAAGCCGAGGATGCCCACTCCCCAAGGCTGGTTGCCCAGCAGGGACGCCGTGCCGTGCAGCAGGGTCTCGACTTCCGGCTCCCGCAGCATCGCGAGCGCCAGGAACGGCAGGCCGCCCCCGTCCGCCACGGCCTTGGCAAAGCCGGGCACGTCGCTCACCCGCGTCATGGGACCTTGGGCGATGGGGAAACGAGTGCCGTGCGCCTGCGCGAAGGCGCTCCCTTCGGCGAACGGCGCCGTGGCGGCGGCAGCCCGCAGCCCGTCGCTGAGTTGGCGTCGGCACGCGCGCAGGATGCCGGCAACGGTCCGGTGCCGGTCGGCCAGCCGCGAGGCGAGCGCGGCGTCCTGACCGATTGGGCAAAGGGCGCCGGGACCGCCATCTCGCAGCATGGCCCGAAGCTGGGCGATGAAGCCGTCGCGGTTGCCGCCCACGTCCAGCGCGCGAAGGGAGGCGATGCTGTCCCGGCCGATGAGCTTGTGTACCCTGAACCGGGCGTCCAGGGCCTCTCCGAGGCAAGTGGCTTCCGTTCCGTCCATCGCCGCGATCAGCGTCCGAACCGGCCCCTCGACGTCGCTTTCCTCCGCAAGGGCGAACAGCGTATCCAGAATGACGCCGCGGGCGCCGGCAACGCGGCACGAGGCCAAGGTGAGGGGGCTGACGCCGCCTTGCGCCCAGACGGGGATCGTCAGCCGGGAGCAAAGCAGTTGCAGGAGCACGAACGTCGTCTTGCTGCCGACCCGGCCACCTGCTTCGTTCCCCTTGGCCACCACGCCGTCAGCGCCGGCTTCCTGCGCTTGAACCGCTTCTTCCAGCGAGGTGGCTTCGCAATGCACCCGCCGGCAATGCCCGCGCAGAGCCGACACCGCGGCGGCAGGGTGCGGAAAGTCGCCGCAAACGCTGACGATGATCGCCAGCTCAATGGTGGCTTCGCGCTTGGACAGGAAGGCCGCCAGGCGCTTAGCGAGAGCGGCGTCAATTCGAACCGCGAAATTGTCACCCAGTTCTTGCTGGGCTTGCGAGAAATGGGCCTCGAACGCGTGCAAGCAGTCATCACCCAGGAGATCAAGCAGCGCAATCTCCCCAGCCCTGGCGGCAGCGAGCGGAATGCCTGCGCCGCGCGAGCCGGGGGGGGACGCGACCGCGATCTCCATGTCACGGCTTCTCATGACGCCAAGACAAAAAGTCTTGTTGCGATGCTGCGCATATGCACACGTCCTTCACGAAAAGCTAATGCTGCACTGGTGAGAGCGATATGTGCTGAAAGTCGGTTTCCACAATTGCCAGACCAGTTTTTCTGTAACTGGAACTGCGCACAGGTTTTGAAAGAGTTCCGGATAACAAGACTGAGGCGACCACAACGCACCAAGGGGGTGCTTGTTCTTAGTCAGCTATTCCATATTGTGACATTGGTGTCCGCTGCTTGCCACACCGACCTGGCTTTTGATGCTGTTTGGCACCAGGAAGGCGGCTATCGTCAGCTTTTGCACGGGCCGGGCAGGAAGCTGCGGGCCGGCCGCCGGGGCCGAAGCGCGCCGGCGGCCGTACCTGGGCTTGGTTCAGCTGCCGCCCAGGAAGGTGAGCAGGCTTTCGCCGCCGCTGTTCGGCAGGATGATGGAGCCCAGGGCTGAGCTGCCGGCCGCTTGCAGAGCGGGCAACGGGTTTGACCCGGAAGCGGCGCTGCTTGAGATGGCCGACGCGAAAGCGTTGTTGATCGACAGCGCCTGCGCGGCAAACGGGTTGGACGCCGCTGCCGATTGCAGCGAACTCACAACCGATGCCGCGGAAGGGGCAGCGCCGAGGTTGATCCCGTTTGCGGCCAGGAAGCTCATCCCTGCGGCGGATGCGGCGCCGATGTTGCCTGACGTCAAGCTGGTGATCAAGCTGGCGGGAACCGTGCCTCCCGAGGCGGCGCTCACTGCGGCGGCGAGAGTGCTGCTGGAAACGGGAGCCACGAGGCCCAACGAGCTGGTTGTTCCACTCATTGCAATTACCTTCTCAACGTTTGATCAATCCGGCGCGAATGATTTCTGGCGCGGGACAAACAGCTATTACCAGACCTGGCCACAGTCAACTGTGTTTTTCATCAACTTTGACCCAGGATGGCCGCTGATTACTAATATCTACGCTGGCGTGATAGTTGTAGTACCATTCAGCAGCGTGGTGCATGGATTGGATAGGTGGTTGATGCCAGGGCGCTGGGCGGGGTAGGAGCGCGCTCCCTTGCTGACCCTGGATGCCCAGTGCCCTTCAAGGGCGTTGGTGCAAAAATCGAGACCTGCGGGCTTTGGCTGCGGGAGGGACGGGCGTATAGGGCCGCTCCTTTGTTCTCCAGATGACCGATGCCCTACAAGGCCAATGACGCGCGCCGCCACAAGATCCCGCGGGCGCGCTGCAAGATCGCCAACTGGCCGGAGTATGACAGGGCGCTTCAAAAGCGTGGAAGCCTGACGGTCTGGGTGACGCCCGAGGCGCTCACCGCCTGGCAGCCGTCCCGCACCGGCCAGCGCGGGCGCCCACGCAACTACTCGGACGTGGCGATCGAGACCGGGCACCTGCTGCGTTTGATCTTTGGTCAGCCCTGGAGGCAAACCGAAGGTTTGCTGCGCTCGCTCACCGCCCTGCTCGGGACCGATGTCGGGGTGCCCGACCACACGACGTTCTCGCGGCGCAGCCCCGGCCTGGGGCTCGCCGCGCCGCTGGCGCAGGCCCAGGCGAACGGACCGGTGCACGTGGTGATCGACGCCACGGGCCTGAAGGTTTACGACGCAGGCGAGTGGCTGGTCGCAAAGCACGGCGAGCGCGGCACCCGGACGTGGCGCAAGCTCCACCTCGGGCACCGTCAACTTGGCTGCCGGCCGGCTTGCGAGATGCGGCTGAGCCGGATAGGCGGGCGGGATGACGACAGATGCCTGCCCGAGCTACGCCGGCTACCGCTTCCCGGCCGAGATCATCAGCCACGCCGTCTGGCTCTACTTCCGCTTTCCCCTGAGCCTGCGGATGGTGGATGGGCACCGTCAACTTGTTGGGCTGAGGCCGTGGTCGGGCGCGATCAGGAGGGCG
>CAXTUQ010000155.1:0-10721 GCA_964247405.1 uncultured Acetobacteraceae bacterium | reverse complement strand
CACGCCGCCCGCGACCACCGGCGTGCCGGCCTGCAGGCCAAGGCGCCCGGCCCACTCCGCCCGCAGCGCGCCGACGGGGGCACTGGACTCCACCAGCCGGTCCGGCATCATCGCCCGCGGGATGCCGAGGAGATCCAGCATCTCCTCGGACCAGGCGCGGGCGCGCATGTCATACACGCCGCCGATGTTGCCGGCGGAGGAATGGTCCACCGCCAGCTCGCCGGTCAGCGCGTGCGCGACAAAGGCGTTGGGCGGCAGCAGGTAGCGCGTGCGCGCCCAGACCTCCGGGCGGTGCCGCTTCAGCCACAGCATCTTGGTATAGCCATAGTAGCTGTCGACGCCGTTGCCGGTGATGTCGAACAGGCGGTCCTGGTCGATGGAGGCGCGCACCCACGCCACCTCCTCCTCCGCCCGACGGTCCATCCAGATCAGGCAGGGATGCAGCGGCTGCATCGCCTCGTCCACAGGGATGCCGGAGCCGCCATACAGGCTGCTGACGCACAGCGCCGCGACCTCCCCCGGCGGCACCGCCGCGCGCTCGGTGCAGCCGGCGATGCAGGCCGCCACGGCGTCCAGCCACACCGCCGCGTGCTGCTCCGCCCACAGCGGACGCGGCGTGTCGGGCTGGTAGCCCTGGGAGTGCTGCGCGGCGATCCGGCCAGAGCCGGCGTCAATCAGCAGCGCCTTGGTGCTCTGCGTGCCGATATCGACGCCGAGGACGTATGCCATCACGCCACCGGCCGCAGCAGGACCTTGATCGAATCCAGCGAGTTGGCGACGCGGATTGCCTCGTCCCACTCGTCGATGGCGTAGCCGTGCGTCACGATGCCTTGCGAGGTGACGAGGCCGCGGTCCAGCAGGTCGATCGCGATGGGATAGCAGTATGGCCCCAGGTGCGAGCCGCGCACCTCCAGCTCCTTGCGGTCGCCGATGATCGACCAGTCCACCGTGGTGTCGGCGCCGAACACCGAGAACTCGACGAAGCGGCCAAGCTTGCGGATCAGGGACAGGCCCTGCGTCACGCCCGCCGGCGATCCCGTCGCCTCGATGTACACGTCGCAGCCGTAGCCGCCGGTCAGCCCCTGCACAACCGCCAGCGCGTCCTCTTCGCGCGGGTTGATCACCACGTCGGCGCCGAAGCCGCGGGCCAGCTCCAGCCGCTCCGGCACCATGTCGATGACGACCAGCTTCTTCGGCGTCTTGAGCTTGGCGACTTGCACCATCATCAGCCCGATCGGCCCGGCGCCGGCAATCACCACCACGTCGTCCAACTGCACGTCGCCGCGCTGCACCGTGTGGATGGCGCAGGACAGCGGCTCGATGATCGCCGCGTCCTCCAGCCGCATGCTGGGCGGGATGACGTGGACGCGCGCCGTGCGGGGGATCAGCATGTACTCGGACATGCCGCCATCCGCCACCTGGCGCTGGAAGCCGAAGATGTTGTGCACCTCGCACATCCAGTACTGGCCGGAGCGGCAGAAGCGGCAGCGGTCGCAGGGCACGATCTGCTCGGCGATCACGCTGTCGCCGGGCTTCACGCCGAAATGCTCGGCGGCGTCGGGGCCGAGGTCATCGACCACGCCGAAGAACTCGTGCCCGGGGATCACCGGCGGCTTGACGTAGGCGGGGGCGCCCGTGGCCGCGTCGCCCCAGAACATCTTGGCGCCGCCCCAGCACTTGCAGTCGCTGGCGCAGATGCCGCAGGCGGAGATGCGGATCACCATCTCCCGCGGCCCGGGGTCCGGGCGCGCGACCTGCTCGACCCGGTAGTCCTCCGGGCCGTGGCAGACGACGGCGGTCATGCGGTTGTTCTGGCTCATGTCCGGCGCTCACGTCCCTTGGAGATGGCGGGCAGGACCATCCCGCCCTTCACGGCCGTCTGCCTGCTTAGCACGACGGCGGCGATGCGTGTTCCCTTGGTGATTGGTCATGGCATCGCGGCCCCGAATGCCGCCTGGCCGCGGTGGTGGTTCCGGAAGGCCGAGGGCGGCATCGACTTCTGCGCCAGGAACTGGCGGTTGAAATTGGACAGGTTGCTGAAGCCGACCTCGAAGCAGATGTCGGTGATGCGGCGCTGGCTGCCGACCAGCAGCTCGCAGGCCCGGCCGATGCGCAGGCCGTTGACGTAGGACACGAACGTCATGCCGGTGTGGCGCTGGAACGCCCGGCAGAATGCGCTGGGGCTGTAACCGCTGAGTGACGCCAGATCCGCCTCGCGCAGATCGTGGCCGAGGTTGCGGCTGATGTGCGCCAGCACATGGTTGAGCGGCTGGTTCATGGTCTCCGCCGACACCGGGCGGTAGCCGGCGCTGGCCAGCGGGCGGCGCCCGCGGTCCGCCTGCAGCAGGCCAAGCAGCGCGAACAGCAGCTCAAGCCGCCGGCCGCCGACGGCGGCGAGCAGTTCGTCCATGATCGGCCGCGCCGTGCGGCCGGTCTGAAGGGTGAACTCGACGCCGCGGGCGGCCTCAGCCAGCAGCGCCTTGAGGAATGCCATCTCGGGAAACAGCGCCGCGACACCGGAGGCGAACTCCTCCGTGAACTGCAGCACCAGGCAACGCTGGCTGACCTCGGTTCCCGGGGGGATGTCGCTGATCCAGTTATGCGGCAGGTTCGGCCCGGTCAGCACCAGGTTGCCCGGCTGGAACGTGCCGATATGGTCGCCCACGAAGCCGCGGCCGGTGGTCGCCGTGATCAGGTGGATCTCGTATTCCGGGTGGAAGTGCCAGCGGACGGTGCGGAACGGGTAGCCGTGCGACCAGACCTTGAACGACCCGTTGCGCGGCACCTCGACCAGTTCCAGGTCAGGTCCGGGCACGCGTCCGTTGCGGTCGCGGGAAGCCGTCATGCCGGCAGCTAACGACGGGCGCGAGGCGCAAGCTTGGACTGGCGGCGAAGGCTCGGGTGGCGCATTTTCATCCCTTTCTGCCGTGCTCATGGCGGAAATCCGCCGGGCCGGTCGTTTGTTAGACAACAAATACGAACGCATCGCAGAAACCACAACGCCATTTTGCCAGGCGGTCTGATACTCTTTTGCTGCCCGCGACGGGTCAGGAAGGGAAAGATGGGTTTCGCAGCCGACGCCGCCGGGGTGCCGGAGCTGGACTTCGACCCTTCTCCCGCGGACTCCCTGAAGACCCGTTCCCCCGCCACGCCCGGCTGCGCGACGCCGGCCGGCCGGCCGGCCCGCCCGTGCGCCGCTGCAACAACGCCTCGCGCGGCCTGGCCAGCCTGCCATTGCCTCTCCTGCCGGCTTGAGGCCCGGTCGGGCACAGACTACCCTGGCGGGCGACAAGCCGAGATCGCCGGTCCGGAAAGGGAGAGTTTGCATGTCAGCAACCGTGGGAATGACCGACCGGCCGGCAGCGGGCGGCTGGCGCTATGACGGCGTGGCCCGGGCGTTCCATTGGCTGATCGTCGCGATGCTCGTCGTGCAGTATTCCGTGGCGCTGCTGCTCGGGGCCATCCTGCCGAAATCGGCGGAGGATTCGCTGGCCGCCTGGCACTTCTCCATGGGGTCGTCCGTGTGCGTGGTCATGCTGGCGCGGCTCCTGTGGCGGCTCACGCACCCGGCACCGCCGCCGCCCGCGGACCTGTCGCCGGGCCTGCGGCTGCTGTCCCGCGCCACGCATTGGCTGTTCTATGCCGGATACATCATCCTGCCGATGCTGGGCTGGGCCGCCGCTTCGGCGCACGGCGCCCGGGTGAAGCTGGCCGGGCTGATCCCGCTGCCGCTGCTGGTGCCCAAGGACGACCCGTTCGGCAAGGCCATGCAGACCGTGCACCCCATCATCGCGATCACGCTGCTGGCGCTGATCGCGCTGCACGTCGCGGGCGCGCTGTACCATGCGTATGTCAAGCGGGACGGGGTGGTGCAGCGCATGCTGCCGGGCCGGGACGCCGGGGTGGCGTGACGCTTCGAACAGGGCCGTCGGGCCGCGCCCCGGCCAGTTGCCTCCGCGTGGCCTACTCGACGGCGGAGGCGCAAGCCGTCACGGAATTCGTGGCCGCCGCATACGACTTGCCCGGCCCCCTTGAGTGCAGCCTGGTGAACCGCGGCTTCAACGACACCTTTGCCGTGCAGGCGCCTGGCCACGGCCGCTTCCTGCTGCGGCTGTCCGGCAAGCGTCGCCGCGGCCCGGCGGATGTCGCGGGGGAAACGGCCTTTCTGGCCCACTTGGACGCAGCGGCCGTGCCGGTCGCGGCGGCGCTGCCGACGCGCGACGGGTTGCTGTTCACCGCCGCGGCCTTGCCGGAAGGGCCGCGCCCGGCGGTGCTGTTCCGCGAGGCCGTGGGCCGTGTGCCCCAACTCGATGCGCCGGAAGACGCCCGCACGCAAGGCTTGACGCTGGCCCGCATCCATGACGCGGCAGACAGCTTTCCCGGACGGGAAGCGGGGCGCTGCCGCCTGAATCTGGACCACCTGCTGCACCGGCAGGCCGCAGCCTTGTCGGAACTGGGCGCGCTTGCGGGAACGGCGCGCGAGGCCCTGGCCGGATTGGCGTCGCGGCTGGCGGCGAGGGTCACAGCGCTCGACGGCTTGACCTGGACACGCTGCCACGGCGATTGCCACGGTTTGAACGCCCGCATCGCCACGGCCGGCCCAAGGATGGGCGAGGCCATCTTCTTCGACTTCGACGACGGCGGCTTCGGCTTTCTGGCCTACGACCTCGCCGTGCATCTTTGGGCGCAGGTGTCGTTCGGACGCCAGCGCGTCGCGATGTGGCACGCCTTCATCGACGGCTACCGCTCCGTCCGGCCCATCGCACAGGCCGACTTCGACGCCGTGCACCTTTTCGTGCCCATCCGGCATATCTGGCTGATGGGCGAGATGGCGGGACGCCTCGACGAGTGGGGGAGCGAAGGCATGTCCGCGGCGTGGCTCGACCGGCAAGTGGAGTTCCTGCGGTCGTGGGAGGCCGAGAGGCTGTCCGACCGCTTGTTGTGATCGACTTCGGGCCTCGGCTGGCCTTTAGACCGCCGCGCCCATCGGCGCATCTCGCAGGAGCATGACATGACGCAAGACGAGTTGAAGGCCTGGGCGCTCAAGAGCGGCTGGCAGATGATCGGCGGCCACCCGAGCCTCACCAAGCCGTCATCGCCCAAGGAGGCGATCGTCCGCATGGTGCTGAAGGCGACCGTCGTGCACATCGAGGCGAAGAAGCCGGCCGGGAAGTGGGAGAAGCTGAGCGGCGAAAGCTATGCCAAGGTGGTGGCGGACGAGGAGACCGGCATGCCCGGCGGCCTCAAGCTGGAAACCATCCCGGGCTTTCGCATGCTGATGCAGGAGAACCGCGACCGCCAGGTGTTCGCGAACATGGGCAGGTAGCCTCCCGGCCGCCGCGCGAGGTCCGGCCCGGCGTCCTGGGTCACGTCTGATCGTTCGGCGACGCCTGCAAGCGCTGGGAATGGGCGGCAGCGGCCTTCGGCAGTTCCTGCGCGAGACGTTCCAACAAGACGTCGGGCGTGGTGCCGGCTTGCTCCGCCAGGTGGTTGAGTTGCTCCGGCGTGAGCACGGTCGCCAACTCTTCGGCAGTGACCGGGAGTTGCTCGCCCTGAGCGGCCCAGGAACCGACCTGCTCTCCCAGCCCGGCGTTTTCGAGCTGCGCCAGCAGCGCCGGCAGGCCGCCGCCCGCGACACCCTGGGCCACGCCCAGCAACTGGGCCAGCGGCCCCAGGATCTGGCCGAGGAATTCGCCCATACTGCCCTCCGACACGCCACCATAGCCGGAGCGCGCGGTGTTTGGGTAGAGCGACGATTGGGACGCCGCCGTCCGGCTGCCCGGGCGGCGGCGCTTCGTGCTGGTGTTAGTAGTCCATGTCGCCCATGCCGCCGCCCTGCTGGGGCAGCGACTGCGCGCGCTTCTCCGGGCGCTCCGCCACCATTGCCTCCGTGGTGATCAGCAGGCCCGCGACCGAGGCCGCGTTCTGCAGCGCGACCCGCACGACCTTGGTCGGGTCGATGATGCCGGCTTCGACCAGGTTCTTGTAGGCGTTGGTCTGCGCGTCGTAGCCATAGGCGTACTCGGCGTTGTCCAGGATCTTGCCGCCGATCACCGCGCCGTCCTCGCCGGCGTTCTCGGCGATCTGCCGCAGCGGCGCCTGCACCGCCTTGCGCACGATCTCGATGCCGAACTTCTGGTCCTCGTTCTCGGCGTTGAGCTGCGCCAGGATCAGGCTGGCGCGGGCCAGGGCCACGCCGCCGCCGGGCACGATGCCTTCCTCGACCGCCGCGCGGGTCGCGTGCAGCGCGTCGTCCACCCGGTCCTTGCGCTCCTTCACCTCGACCTCCGTGCCGCCGCCGACACGGATCACCGCGACGCCGCCGGCGAGCTTGGCCAGGCGCTCTTGCAGCTTCTCGCGGTCGTAGTCGCTGGTGGTTTCCTCGACCTGCGCGCGGATCTGCTCGACCCGGCCCTTGATCTGGTCGGAGGCGCCCGCGCCCTCGATGACCGTGGTGTTCTCCTTCTCGATCAGCACCCGCTTGGTCTGGCCCAGCATGTCGAGCGTGACGCTCTCCAGCTTGATGCCGAGGTCCTCCGAGATCACCTGGCCGCCGGTCAGCACGGCGATGTCTTCCAGCATCGCCTTGCGCCGGTCGCCGAAGCCCGGCGCCTTCACCGCCGCGACCTTCAGGCCGCCGCGCAGCTTGTTGACGACCAGGGTCGCCAGCGCCTCGCCCTCGATGTCCTCGGCGATGATCAGCAGCGGACGGCTGGACTGCACAACCGCTTCGAGCAGCGGCAGCAGCGCCTGCAGGCCCGACAGCTTCTTCTCGTGGATCAAGATGTAGGGGTTGTCGAGATCGACCGTCATCTTCTCGGCGTTGGTGATGAAGTACGGGCTGAGGTAGCCGCGGTCGAACTGCATGCCCTCCACGACCTCAAGCTCGGTCTCCATGCCCTTGGCTTCCTCGACGGTGATCACACCCTCGTTGCCGACCTTCTGCATGGCCTCGGCGATCATGCGGCCGATCTCGGACTCGCCGTTGGCGGAGATGGTGCCGACCTGCGCCGTCTCGGCCTCCGTGGTGATCTTCTTGGTGCGCTTGGCGAGTTCCTCGACGAGCGCCGTCACCGCCTTGTCCACGCCGCGCTTCAGGTCCATCGGCGCCATGCCGGCGGCGACGGCCTTGCCGCCTTCCCGCACGATGGCCTGGGCCAGCACGATGGCCGAGGTCGTGCCGTCGCCGGCGACGTCGTTGGTCTTGCTGGCGACCTCGCGCACCATCTGCGCGCCCATGTTCTCGAACTTCTCAGCCAGCTCGATTTCCTTGGCGACCGTCACGCCGTCCTTGGTGATGCGCGGTGCGCCGAAGCTCTTGTCGATGACGACGTTGCGGCCCTTCGGCCCCAATGTCACCTTCACGGCGTCGGCGAGGATGTCCACGCCGCGCAGCATGCGGGCGCGTGCGTCGTCGCCGAAGCGAACGTCTTTGGCTGCCATGTGATTATTCCCTTGTTGTTGCTTGAGTTGGGGCTGCCTACTTGGCCGAGGCGCCTTCGATGACGCCCATGATGTCGCTTTCCTTCATGATCAGCAGCTCCTCGCCGTCGAGCTTGACCTCCGTGCCGGACCACTTGCCGAACAGCACGCGGTCGCCGGCCTTCACGTCCAGATCGACGATGGCGCCCTGCTCGTCGCGGGCGCCCGGCCCGGCGGCGATCACCTCGCCCTCCATCGGCTTTTCCTTGACGGTGTCGGGGATGATGATCCCGCCGGCGGACTTTTCCTGCGGCGTGATGCGGCGGACGACGACGCGGTCGTGCAGAGGGCGGAACTTCATGCGGTTCACTCCAAATGGGAAGGATGCGCCTGGAGCGGCGGCTTTGCCGGTCCTGCAAGCGCATCGCTGCGGACGGAGGTTAGCACTCTCTTGCTCAGACTGCTAACACTGTTTGCAAGTTGGCAGGCCTGCGGAATAGGGCGGCGTTGCCGCTCCTGCAAGACGCTGACCGGCCTCGGTGACGACGCCGCTGCCCGCGGCGCCGTCCGTCGTTTCTACTGCTTGGGCGGGGCGTCCCGGTCGTGCACCTCGGCCGGCGGGTGGGTGGCCTCGACGGCGGTGAAGGCTTCCAGGATGCGGTAGCTGTGCTCGGCGCCCTGTGGGACGATCCAGGAGCTTCCGGCCTGGAGGGACACAGTCTGTCCTTCCAGGGTCAGCTCCGCCCGGCCGGACACTACGTAGCCCACCGTCTCGTACTCCCGGCGCACCGGCGGCAGCGGGTCGCTCGGCATGATGCCGTCCCACAGGCGCATGGAGAGTGCGCGGCCGCTGGCCAGGTAGCGTTGGCCCTCGGCGCCTTTCGGCGCGTGGGACGCCTCGACCTTGGTGACGCTGGTATCGGCCATGCCTGCTGCTCCTGTCAAAAACTGCCGGCCTGCGCCGGACGCCGTGTTAACCGGGACCGCGGGCGGCGGTTGCAGCCAACTTATCGTGCGGCGGGGATGGCCGAGTGCAGCGTTTCCAAGAAAGACATTCCAGCCGTAGGGTGGGTTTCACCCACTCTACCCCGTTCTATGAAAACGTCGCACTAGATGTCGAAGAACACGGTCTCGCCTTCGCCTTGCAGGCGGATGTCGAACACGTAGGCGGCGGCGCCGTCCCGCTGCTCGCGCCGGGCCAGCAGGGTGTCGCGCCGGACCGCGGGGTCGATCATGCGCAGCACGGGGTCCTGCTCGTTCAGCGCCGCCTCGTCCGCGAAGTACAGCCGGGTCGATAGCCCGATGTTGATGCCGCGCGCCACGAGCCAGATGTTGACGTGCGGCGCCATCGGCCTGTGCCCATGGCGGCCGACCACCGGGCCGGGCTTGATCGTCTCGAAGCTGTACAGCCCCGTGGCGAAGTCTGTCCCCGTGCGGCCCCAGCCGCGGAAGCCGGGGTCCAGCGCACCCTCCTGCCGGTCCGCCGGGTGGTTGTAGCGCCCGGCGGCGTTGGCCTGCCAGATCTCCACCAGCACGTCCCGGCAGGGCGCGCCCAGCCCATCCAGCACGCGCCCCTCGATGCGGATGCGCTCGCCCGGCGTGTCCGGCCCGGCCAGCACGTTGCCGAAAGGCTTCTCGAACATGTCGAACCCCGCCTGATGCGGGATCAAGCCGATGTGGACATACGGCCCGGCGGTCTGCGACGGGGTTTCGGGCAGGTAATCGAGCGTCATGGCGTCACCCTTGCAGCTTGTTCTCGAACACCGTGGACCGCGTGCCGCGCAGCACGATGTCGAACCGGTAGGCCAGGCTGTCGAGCGGCACGGCGGCGCGGAGGTCGAGCGGGGCCACCAGCCGCTGCCGCGCCGCCGGGTCCGGGATGGTGTTGAGGATGGTGTCCCGGGGGATCAGCGGGTCGCCCTCGAAGTACATCTGCGTGATCAGCCGCTGCGCGAAGCCATGGCCGAACAGCGAGAAGTGGATGTGCGCCGGGCGCCAGGAGTTGACGTGGTTGCGGAACGGGTAGGCGCCGGGCTTCACCGTGCGGAGGGCGTAGCGGCCCTCGCTGTCCGTGACCATGCGCCCGCAGCCGCCGAAGTTCGGGTCGATGGGGGCAAGATAGGTGTCGTTGCGGTGCCGGTAGCGCCCGCCGGCGTTGGCCTGCCACACCTCCACCAGCGTGCCCGGCACCGGCCGCCCGTTCTCGTCCAGCACGCGCCCGTGCACGATTGTCCGCTCCCCGATCGGCTCGCCGTCCTTGGCGGCGTTCAGGATCAGGTCGTGGTCGAGCGGCCCCAGCTCGTCGCGCCCGAACACGGGCCCCGTGACCTCCGACAACGAGTTCTGCAGCGACCACAGCGCGAGGCGGGGGGAGCGCAGCACGCTGGTCTTGTAGTCCGGGGTGAACGCCGGGGGGTGCTGGCCCCGGTCGCGCTGGATGAACTCGTGTTGCGTCATCGCCAA
The DNA here is from genome assembly GCA_964247405.1 of uncultured Acetobacteraceae bacterium. Classification (GTDB taxonomy): domain Bacteria; phylum Pseudomonadota; class Alphaproteobacteria; order Acetobacterales; family Acetobacteraceae; genus CAHJXG01. The sequence continues at coordinate 836 of CAXTUQ010000155.1, read as the reverse complement.
CTCCTTTCGGCTGTCCGCCACCCTACGCCGCCATCTCGTCGATCAGCCGCGCGATCCGGCGCAGCGCCAGCAAATAGCCCTGCGTGCCGAACCCGGCGATCACGCCGTCCGCCCGGAGCGACACAAAGGAATGGTGCCGGAAGGCTTCCCGCTTGTGCACGTTGCTGATGTGCACCTCGATCACCGGCGCCTCGAAGGCGTTCAGCGCGTCCAGGACCGCGACGGAGGTGTGGGTGAAGGCGGCGGGGTTGATGACGATGCCGCCGGCCACGGTCCGCGCCTCGTGCACCCAGTCGATGATCTCGTACTCGCGGTTGCTCTGGTGGAACCGCAGGTCGAGCCGCAGCTCGGCGGCCAGCGCCCGGCAGTCGCGCTCCACGTCGCCCAGCGTCTCATGCCCGTAGATGTGCGGCTGGCGAAGGCCCAGCAGGTTCAGGTTGGGGCCGTTCAGCACGAACACGGTGCGGCTCATCGGTTTGCTCCCATCCCATCCTCTCGTTCAGCAGCGGGAGGCTCGACCGGAGCCGGCGCCGGAGCAGAAGCTAGCGGGGCGGACCCGATGCGGCAATCGCTGCCGGTCAGCACGTCGATGAAGGCCCGCAGCCCCGGCGGCTCACCCTGGGCGGCGGGGCCTATGCCCGAGGCCGCCGACCGCCGCGCGTCAGCGCCGGGCGTGGTAGCCGGCGGCGTAGCCGTTCTGATAATTCTGGGCCTCGTTCTTCTTCACGTTGTCGAAGATCAGCCCGCCAGCCAGGCCGGCACCGGCGCCGGCCAGCGCGCCCAGCCCGACATTGCCGCCGATCGCGCCCAGCACCGCGCCGCCCGCGGCGCGGTGC
>CAXTUQ010000154.1:0-10768 GCA_964247405.1 uncultured Acetobacteraceae bacterium | reverse complement strand
GGCTGGTCGAAACCGCAGTGGTGGCTTTACGTGAAACGGAGCAGCTGATCGTGCGAGCCGACGTCGAGACGGCGGCTCGCACGCTTCTGTCGGCGACTGCCGTGGAGTGCTTCGGCGTCGCAGCCTCGGCCATAACGGCGCAGTATCTCGCCTACAAGATGTCGCGGATCGGGAAGGCCTGCCGGGCGCTGAGCGACGCGCATCTGGCCGCCATGGCGGCCGGAACCTCCAAGCCGGGATCGGTGCACGTCGTGATCTCAAGTTCGGGTTCGACCATCGACGTGGTGCGCGTGGCCGAACTCGCCAAGTCGCGCGGGAGTTTCGTAATCGGCCTCAGCAACCGGGCCAAGAGCCCTTTGATTGCCGCCTGCGACATCGCGCTGATCGCGTCCTGGCCGGAGACGCCGCTGACGGGGGGCGCCTTCCCCTCCAAGATCAGCCAATTGCTGATCGTCGATGCCTTGATCGGGGAGATGGGGCGGCAGGATCCCGGGTGCCTTGTCACAGCCGAACAAACAGCAGAGGTCGTCAGTGACCGTAATTTCTGAGACGCCCATTCTGGCCATCGACATCGGCGGCACCAAGATTGCCTTGGCCACAGTCGCTGCCGGTCGCCTTTCAGAGCGTCGGCAGGTAGCGACGCCTCGAACCGGCCGGGGCGCGGACCTCGTCGCCGCGATCCTGCGCGAAACCGGTCGCTTTCCAGAGCATCATCGGATCGCCATCGCGACAACCGGCATCGTGCGCGAGGGTCGTCTGACGGCGCTCAATCCGCAGACCCTGCCGATCGAGGATGATTTCCCCTTGGCCGCAGCAATCGAGCATGCGATCGGAATGCGGCCCATCCTCGTGAACGACGCCCAGGCGGCTGCGTGGGGCGAGTATCGGTTCGGTACAGGGCGGGGCTGCGCGAACTTCGCCTTCGTGACCATCTCGACCGGGATCGGGGCAGGGATCGTGGCGAACGGACGACTGGTCACCGGTACGAGCGGCCTTGCCGGCCATCTCGGCCATGTCGTCACCAATCCGAATGGCGATCCTTGCGGCTGCGGGCGGCGCGGCTGTCTGGAAGCCGTCGCCTCGGGAAGCGCATTGGCGCGCCGTGGCGGCGCGATCCTTTGCCGGGCACTTTCGGCGCCCGAGGTCTTTGCCGAGGCGGCATCCGGAAATGCTTGCGCGGACGCCGTGGTCGCCGAAGCGGCCGAAAACATCGCCCTTGCCTTCGGGAATCTTGCGGCGACCTGCGATGTCGATCGCATCGCGCTCGGAGGCGGTGTCGGCCTTGCGGACGGCTTCATCGATCGTGTGCGGAGCGCCGTCCAGCGGCTGCCGGTCATGTTCCGGCGCGAGTTGTGCCTCGCAGCCGCCGGAGCCGATGCGGGCCTCCTGGGCGTTGCCGATCTGGCCAGTCACAAACAAGTTTGAAGAAGATTTTCTTTTTCAAATTCATATTGAAGAAATTTTTTATTGTGGGCAAAGTTGACGGCGTGGCGGCAGAACCAGCCGTCGGAATCGGATGAAGGCTCTCACGTTGAAGTCGTTGAGCTTGGATCACATGCGCGGGTCGGTCGTAGTCTCCTGCCAGGCCGAGGCCGGGATGCCGCTCGACGCGCCGCAGCACATCGTCGCCCTCGCGAGATCGGTGGTCATGGGCGGCGCGGCCGGCCTGCGCATCGAGGGGGCGGCCAATGTGGCGGCCGTTCGGCACGTGACGGACCGTCCCATTATCGGGCTGATGAAGGTGCGCCGACCCGGCACGGACGTCTACATCACGCCAACAGTCGCCGATGTTGACGCCGTCCTGTCCGCAGGCGCGGACATTGTAGCCTTCGATGCCACGGGTCGGCCGCGTCCCGACAGCGTCGGGACGCTATGCGCCGTGATCCGCCGGGCCGGACGGCTGTCCATGGCCGACGTCAGCACCGCTGCCGAAGGACGTGGCGCCATGGAGGCGGGTGCGGATGTCGTCAGTACGACGATGTCCGGCTACACCCCTTACTCCCGGCAGGTCGAAGGTCCCGATTTCGCCTTGATGTCGGAGCTTGCCGCCCTCGGCGTGCCCTTCGCATCGGAAGGGCGGATCTGGACGGTCGAGGAAGCCCGCCGGTGTTTCCAGCTCGGCGCGACCTTCATCGTCATCGGCAGCGCGATCACCAGGCCGGACATGATCACGCGGCGTTTCGTCGGCCAGGCCGTCGAGGCCATTCCCAGGGCCGCTGCAAGGAGCATCGTTCAATGACCGATCAACGCCGCATCGCCGTGATCGGCGCAGGCTTCATGGGATCGATGCACGCTTCGATCTTCGCGCGGCTGAAGGGCTGTGAACTCGCCGCGATCGTGGATCCGAACACGGCTCTCGCCGAAAGCGTCGCGGCGAAGGTCGGCGGCTGCGCGGTCTATGCCAGCCACGAGGCGCTTCTAGAAAAGGAGCGGCTCGATCTCATCAGCATCTGCACGCCCGACAACCTGCACCTGGCGCCCGCGATTGCCGCCGCCGAGAGGGGTGTCAACCTGTTCATAGAGAAGCCGATCGCATCAACGATCGACGAGGCGCGGGCGATTGTCGCCGCTTGCGAAGCGGCGGGCACGAAGCTGGGCAATGGCTTTCTGCTGCGTTTCGATCCCCGCTACGCGCATGCGAAGGAATTGATCGCTGCCGGCAAGGCAGGAGCGCCGATCCATCTCTATGCGCGCCGCAACAGCGCCCGCACCGAAGGGCCCAAACGATATGGCGGCAAGTTGCCGCTTGCGCTTCATGTCACCGTCCACGACGTCGACCTCGCGCTATGGATGCTGGAAGGTCAGCGACCGGTTTCCGTCTACGCCCAGCAGACCGATCGGCTGCTCGGCTCCATGGGCACGCAGGACAGCATCGCCGCCATCGTGCGCTTTTCCGATGGGACGGTCGTCAACTTCGAGAGCGCCTGGTCGCTGCCCTCCGGCGCCCGGCACATGATCGACGCTCGTTTCGAGTTCATCGGAACCGAAGCCGCCTTCGAGATCCAGTGCGGAGACAGCGGTCTATACTTTGCCGACAACGAGCGCTCCCAAGAGATCGACACGCAGCATTGGCCGATAATCGGCGGACATGTGGAAGGAGACCTCAGGCGGGAACTCGAAGGGGTTCTTGACTGGCTGGACGGCGGCACCGCCCCCGTGGCGAGCGGCCGGGAGGCGATCGCTGCTCTGGAACTGACCCTTGCCATGATCCAATCGGCCGAAAGCGGCGACGTTGTCCGACTTTAGCAACTGCCATGCAACCGCGGTGGATGCCGCATCACGACGGAGTGCGACCATGATCAGCAGACGCAGCCTACTGGCGGCCACGGCGCTCGCCGGCCTTCTCGGGTCCCTCGCGACGCCGTCCGTCGCCCAGGACAAGCCCTTTGCCGGCGTTCAGCTCTCCGTCCTGATGGAAGGCCATCCGACCTCCAACGCGATCCAGAAGATGCTGCCGGATTTCAAGGCCGCCACCGGCATCGATGTCGCTCTCGAAATCGTTCCCGAGCAGGACATCACCGCCAAGATCCTCCTTGAATTCTCGTCGAAGTCCGGGCGTTACGACGTCGTCGAGACCAACATCATCTACGTGCCCGGCTTCGTTTCTTCGGGCTTCATCGTGCCGCTCGACAAGAGCCTTGCCAAGCACGCCGACTATTTCGACAAAGCCGACTTCGTCCCAGGCTACTTCAACACCAACGTTGTCGACGGCAAGACCTACGGCCTGCCGGTCTATGGCGAGGGCACGTTCCTGATGTACCGCAAGGATCTCTTCCAAGAATACGGCCTGTCAGAGCCGAAGAGCTTCGACGACATCGAGAACGCGGCGAGGACCGTCTCAGAAAAAAGCAAGAAGCAGGTCGCCGGCATCACGATGCGCGGCCGGCAAGGCATTGAGAACGTCTACGTCTGGGCAGCCTATCTCTGGGGCTTCGGCGGCTCCTTCCTCGATGCCGGAGGCAAGTCCGCGCTGGCGACGCCCGAAGGCATCGCCGCACTTGAAGCGTTCACGAAGGTGTTGAAGCAGTACGGCCCGGTCGGCGTAGCGAACTTCGGCTGGGAGGAGAACCGCCTGCTTTTCCAGCAGGGCAAGGCCGCGATGACGCTGGATGCCACCGTGAACGGCGCCTACAACGAGGATCCGGCGGTGTCCTCCGTTGTCGGCAAGGTCGGCTATGTGCCGGTACCGATGAAATCGGCCTCGCCCAAAGGCGGTTCCTCGTCGCTTGCCGTCCACAGCTTCTACGTCTCCGCCGACTCGCAGAACCAGGAAGCTGCTGCCGTGTTCGCCGCCTGGGCGACCGCAAAGGAACAGCAGTCGAAGTCCATGGAGACGTATCCGAACTCGGGCGTCACCTCGCTTGCCGCCCTCAACGGCGAGAGCTTCGGCAAGCGTTACGGCACTTTCAAGGATGCCATGCTTGCCGCCATCAATGCTGGCAATCCGCAGTACCTGCCGACCATCGACAAGGCGAACGAAGTGATCAACAACACGAGCATAGCGGTATCCAAGGCTCTGGCGGGCTCGGCCAGCGCCACAGACGCGCTGAAGGAGGCCGACAAGGCCAACAACGCCGCTCTCGCCCGCTGATACCTGGGCGCAGCCGGCTGCAGGCCCTTGCGCCTGCGGCCGGCATTCTTGTCTCCTTCGGAGCTGATCCCGTGACGACGCTCGCCGATCCGACCCGCCTGTTCTATCGGCCGATCGTCGCCACACTCGGCGCGGCCTCGCTGGTCCTCACCGCCTACGTCGTCTGGATGTCGCTGCGCGACGTCTCTCTGATGCGGGCCGGCCGCGACGTCTTCGTCGGCACGGACAACTATGTTCGGTTCTTTTCCGACCCTCGGGCGATGGCGGCGCTCTGGCGCTCGGTCGTCTTCACCGTTCTGGCGACCGGAATTGAAACCGTTCTCGGTCTGGCAATCGTGCTGTTCCTCGATCGTCATTTCGCCCTCAAGCGCCTCGTTCGGACTCTGCTTCTCGTGCCCATCATCATGACGCCGGTTGTGGTCGGGCTGACTTGGCGCTTCATCTTCGACCCCGCGACGGGAATGGCCAACTATCTGCTGTCGCTTCTCGGCTTCGCGCAAGCGGATTGGCTCGGCAGCACGCATGTGGCGTTCTTCTCGGTCCTGATCGCCGACGTGTGGCAATGGACGCCGTTCGTGATCCTTCTGGTCATGGCGGCGTTGGAGTCGGCGCCGACCGATCCATTGGACGCCGCCCGCGTCGATGGCGCCCGCGAATGGCAGGTGACCCTGTATGTGCTTCTGCCGATGCTGCGCCGCGCCCTCGCCGTGGTCGCGCTGATCCGTGCCATCGACAGCATCAAGGCGTTCGACCTCTTCTACATCATGACACGCGGCGGTCCGGCGCTGTCCACCGAAACCCTGAACTTCTACGGCTACATCGCCGCCTTCACGAACTTCGACATCTCCTATGCCTTGACGATCGCGCTCGTGCTCACGGTCTTCACCAACGTCGCGCTGCTCGTGATGTATGGCGTCATGTTCCCGAAACCCGAAGAACGTTGATGGCAAAGCGCGTCCTCTTCTACTTCGCGCTCGTCGCGCTGATGGCCGCGGTGCTCTTCCCGCTCTATTGGGTCGTGGTTACCTCGTTCAAGACGACCCGGGATGCCTTCGCGATCCCGCCGGTCTGGTTCTTCGCGCCGACGCTCGACAACTACCGCACCGTCCTTGCCAACAAGACCTTCCTCAGCGCCTTCGCCAACAGTTTCACCGTCTCGATCCTGTCCAGCACCATCGCGGTCGCCATCGGCGCCGTGGCAGCCTATGGCCTGGTCCAGCAAGAGGCGCTTCACCGCCGGTCGCAGGAGAAGTTCATCCTTTCCCTGCGCATCGCCCCGGCGCTCCTCTTCGTCATCCCCGTTTATTTCCTGGCGACGAGGGTCGGCGCGCTGAATCGGCATTGGCTGCTGGTCGCCGTCTACGCCTTCATCAACATACCTTTTGCGATTTCGCTGCTGATCACCTTCTTCGACGACATCCCGCATGAATTGCGGGACGCGGCTCGCGTCGACGGCGCCAAGGAATTCGCCGTTTTCCGCCATGTGTTCCTGCCGGCGGCCAAGGGCGGCATCGTCGCGACGATGATCCTCTGTGTCCTGTTCACCTGGAACGAGTTCTTCGTCGCACTGGTGCTCAGCGGCAGAAGCACCCAGACCTTGCCGGTCAGCATCACCTCGTTCCTCACATTCCAGGGCATCCAGTGGGGGGCTCTCACCGCAGCGGGCAGCCTCATCATGCTGCCGATGATCGTGCTCGGGCTGCTCGTCCAGGGCCAGATCGTGCGCGGCCTGACACTCGGCAGCGTCAAAGGTTAAAAAGACGGCCCATGGCACAGCTTTCGATCCAGTCCGTTTCCAAGTCCTATGGCGCGACGCGCGTTCTTGACGGCGTCTCGATCGAAGTCGAGGAAGGCGCCTTCGTCGTCCTGCTCGGGCCGTCCGGCTGCGGAAAATCGACGCTCCTGCATGCCGTGGCGGGGCTCCATCCGATCGACTCCGGCCGCATCGTCGTGGGCGAGCGCGACGTCACGGCGCTGCCCGCACGCGAGCGGGACGTCGCGATGGTGTTCCAGTCCTACGCGCTCTACCCGACGATGACGGTCGCGGAGAACATCGCTTTTCCTCTGAAGATGCGCGGCCTGGGCAAGGCCGAAGCGCGCACGCAGGTCGAGGAGCTCGCGAAGCTCCTGCAGATCGAGCCGCTTCTGGGGCGTCGTCCGCGCGAGCTTTCGGGCGGACAGCGCCAGCGGGTCGCGATTGGACGTGCTCTCGTGCGCGATCCAAAGCTGTTCCTGTTCGACGAGCCTTTATCCAACCTCGACGCCGCGTTGCGCACCGACCTGCGCGCGGAGATCAAGCGCCTGCATCAGGCAATCCGCCGAACCATGGTCTATGTCACGCACGACCAGATCGAGGCGATGACCCTCGCCACCAAGATCGTGATCATGAGCAAGGGTGTGGTGCAGCAGGTCGGCACACCCGCTGCTATCTACCACGATCCCGTCAACCTTTTCGTTGCACGCTTCATCGGCTCCCCGGCGATGACACTCCTGAAGGGACGCATGAAGACAGACGGAGCCGGCTTCCGCTTCGTGCTGGACCAGGAAGATCCTGATCGCTCACCTGGCGAGATCCTCCTGCCGCCGGGCCGACAGCTTGCGCCGAACGGCGCATCCGACCTCCTCCTCGGCATTCGGCCGGAGCATATCCGGATCGCGCCCGCACAGGACCCTTGTCTTACGGCCAGCGTCGACCTTGTAGAGCCGACGGGACCCGAGGATATCGTGACGCTCAAGATCGGGAACCAGCCCGTCATCATCCGACGTCCGGCCGGAGACGTCGCTCAAGGCAGCGCGGTCGGCATTGTCTTGGAAACCGATAAGGCCATGCTGTTTGAGCCTGTATCCGGGCAGCGGTTGCTCTGACCCGCCGGTTCGGCAACAGGAAGCCCCAACTTGGACACCAGCGTGGCCAGCGTAGCGGGCGGCGGCCACGCTCCCGCCGTTCATTCCCTTCGCGAACGAGGCTTCTCATGGACACGCATAGCCTGATGCGTCGCGAGATCGACGAGATACCCGAGGCGACCGCACATTTCCTGAGCGCCTCCGCAGAGCTGACACAGGCTGTGGAAGATTGTTTGCGGACGCTGGATCCGAGCGTCGTGGCGACCGTGGCGCGAGGATCCTCGGACCATGTCGCCACCTATTTCAAATATGCTGCGGAACTGAGCACCGGCCGGCCGGTCGCCTCGCTTGGACCGTCCATCGTCTCAGTCTACGGGACGGCTCTGCAGCTCGCGGGCCAAGCCGCCCTTGCGATCTCGCAGTCGGGGCAGAGCCCAGACATCGTCGCGCTTTTGTCCGCCGCACGACAGGGCGGGGCCGAGACGATCGCGATCGGCAACATCGAGGCCTCGCCGCTTCTCGCCGCGGCACACTGGCCGCTTCCGCTCGCGACCGGCGCGGAACTGGGCGCCGCCGCGACCAAGAGCTTCGCCTGTTCCGTGGTGGCCTCGCTCGCAATCCTTGCCGCATGGGCACGGGACGATCGGTTGGCCGGAGCGCTTGCAGCCTTTCCTGAGCAGGCGCGCAAGGCTCTGGATCAAGACTGGTCGGCGGCCCTCGGCACCTGTGTCTTCGCAACGTCCCTCTATTTCCTCGGCCGGGGTCCTGCCTTCGCGGTCGCCTGCGAGGCAGCGCTGAAACTGAAGGAGACCTCGCTTCTCCACGCGGAGGCCTATTCCGGCGCCGAGGTGCTGCACGGGCCTGTCTCGCTGGTGGAGGACGGCTTCCCGGTGATCGCCTTCGTGCTCGAGGATGCGGCACAGCCGGGTCTTGCGGAGATCTGCGCCCGCCTCGTGGCCTCCGGCGCCACGCTCTTCTGTGTCGGGCAGACGGGGCACGGAACCCGCCTGCCGCATGTCGCAACGGATCACCCGCTCACCGAGCCTCTCTCGATGCTCGTCTCCTTCTACCGTTTCGTCGAAACCGTGGCGCGGGCACGCAGCTATGATCCCGATCGCCCACGCGGCCTCAAAAAAGTTACGGAAACCATCTGATGGCTGACTTCGCGCTCACCGGGGCGGACGTCTTCGACGGCAAGGACCGCCTTTCCGGGCAGGCGGTGGTCGTCGAGAAAGGGTTGGCGGCGATGATTTATTGCGAGACCGAACTGATCCTGGCTTGGAAAAGCGCGTGCTGTGCGGCGGCCTTCTGGCGCCCAGTTCCGTGGACATCCAGGTCAATGGCGGCGGGGCCGCTCTGTTCAACAATGAGCCAAGCGTGGAGGGCGTGCACCATGTCTGAGCCGCCCATGCCCACTTCGGGTCGACCGCCCCTCTTCCCACCGTGATCACCGATCGACCTGCCGTTGCCCTGGCCGCGATCGGGGCCGTCGGAAGGGCGCTGGCGGAGGGTGTGCCGGGTTGCCTCGGCATCCATGTCGAAACACCCTTCATTGCGCCAGCCCGAAAGGGTGCACACGACCCGGCCTTGATCCGGCGAAGGGGGAGGGAGGATCTCCATAGGCTCTGCGAGACGAAGGTCCGCCCTCTGTTGCTGACGCTCGCGCCCGAAAGAGTCGGCAACGCGCAGATTGCAGCCCTCGACGCGGCCGGCATCCACGTCTCGATCGGCCACAGCGATGGCAGGGCGCAGATCTGCTTCGCCATGTCGACTTCGCTGATCAAGCCCATTCTGACCGGCATGAATCACCAAACGGAATTGAACGTCATCGATGCCCCGAATGCGGAAGATGCCCGATCGAAGTTTGGCTCGTGGGCCAAGGAGAAACATCTCGAACATGAGCTGACCGACATCATGGCCATCAAGGTGCAAAATGGCGGTTGATCCCCAGACCCCGCAAGATCGGCCCTGGTTCTCGACCTTGGATGCTGTGCTGCTGGCGCCCCTTGCCGCATCATTCGTTTTGGTTCCACTTGGATTGCCGGCTCGGGGAGCCTACCAACTGGGCGCAGGCCATGCGGCTGCCCTGCACGCACTAATTGCACTCGCCTCTTGGTGGCACTGGCCTTGGGGCTGGCCCGGCGCCCGGATTGTCGAGGCGCTCTGTACTGCGTTCGGGTCGTGCGCCGCGTCCGACTTCTCGTTCCCAAGCCCGCTGCGCCTGTTCGCCGATCTTTCCGTAATTGACCGATCTCTCGTGGCACTTCTCGTCAATAGGATCGTCGCACTCATTCCAGTGGAGGTCTAGCCGATGCGCGAGACCCTGTCGCAGCGCGCGCTCGCCTTCGTGGTCGGCTGGGGGGTGGCCCTGCTGCTGTTCTTTCCGATCGCCTGGATGGTGCTGACCGGCTTCAAGACCGAGGTCGAGGCAGTCACCCCGAGGCTGGCGTTCACCCCGACGCTCGCTTCCTATGCCGAGGTGCTGTCGCGGGCGGACTACCTCAGCTTCGCATGGAACAGCATCTTGGTTTCCGTCGGCGGGACAGTGCTGGCACTGCTGTTCGCGATCCCTGCCGCCTACGCGATGGCGTTCCACCCGACGATGCGGACCCGCGGGACACTGCTCTGGATGCTCTCGACCAAGATGCTGCCGCCAGTGGGCGTGCTGGTGCCGATCTACCTGCTGGCCCGTGACACGGGGCTGCTCGACACCCGCTCGGCGCTGGTCATCATCTACGCGCTGGCCAACCTGCCCATCGTGGTCTGGATGCTGTTCACCTTCTACAAGGAGGTGCCGGACGAAATCCTGGAGTCCGGGCGCATGGACGGCGCGCGGATGGCGAGCGAGGTCTGGTAATTGCTGCTGCCGCTGACCCTGCCCGGCATCGCGTCCACCGGGCTGCTGTCGCTGATCCTGTGCTGGAACGAGGCGTTCTGGAGCCTGAACCTGACCGCCTCGGCGGCGCCGCCGCTGACCGCCTTCATCGCCTCGTTCTCCAGCCCCAAGGGCCTGTTCTTCGCCAAGTTGTCCGCGGCCTCGACCGTGGCGGTGGCGCCCATCCTGGTGTTGGGCTGGTTCAGCCAACGCCAGTTCGTGCGCGGCCTGACCTTCGGCCCCGTGAAATAAGAAATTTTACCTATGACAGCGCGCCGGCCCGGACGAAGCCTGTCCCAGCCGAGCGGTATGGCGTCGGCGCGCTCCACTTCGGTCGCGACCTCGTCCAACCAGGTCGGGACCGACACCGGCCGGCTGCGCCGGCCGCGTGCCTGTTCGCTGGAGCGCGTCAACGGCGAGATTAAGGGCGCACCGACGTCGTCGGCATCTTCCCCAAC